>DATCRE010000329.1:0-5240 GCA_036569145.1 Cyclobacteriaceae bacterium | reverse complement strand
GGTTAATGATGTAATAGCTGCTTTGCCGAAATAATTTTAAAAGATGAAGCACACACCATTTCGTTTCAAACAGTTTACAATTCATCATGACCGATCTACGATGAAGGTTGGTACGGATGGTGTGCTGCTGGGTGCGTGGGCAAACATTAATGCAGCTCAATCTATTCTCGATATCGGCACAGGTTCCGGATTAATTGCATTGATGCTTGCACAACGTTCAACATCGTCAGTAAAGATTGATGCCGTTGAACTGGAAGCCCATGCGTCACATGAAGCTACGGAAAATGTAAAGCATTCGCCATGGTCAGAAAAAATTACAGTGCATCATACAGCTATTCAACAATTTGAATCAGCATTAAAGTATGACATGATTATTTCAAATCCACCGTATTTTGAAAACAGTCAGAAACCTCCAGAAGCAAAAAGAGCTATTACACGACATACGGATACATTATCTTTTGAGGATCTTTTAAGAGAAACGGTAAGATTATTAAATAAAAAAGGAAAACTTAATGTCATTCTCCCCTACAAGGAAGGATTGAACTTCATAGAACGCGCAAGCCAATATCAATTGACTTGTAATCGTCAATGGACTTTCCACACACGCAAAGAGAAACCTATTGAACGACTCTTGCTGGAGTTTTCATATCATTCCAAGCCCATAGAAACGGGTGATATTGTGCTTTATGAAGAAGAGGAAAACTGGTCTGCTGAATATAAAGAGCTCACAAAGGAATTCTATCTCAAACTATAAACTCTATACCTTAAAAATCAGGTATTATGAGCATGGTTTTTTGCAGTATATTTAAATGCCGTCCCAAGTGATATATAGTCACCCCACTAAATTATTCTAATTGTAAATCAGATAGTTATAAAATAAAAATTATATGTTTAAACATATACTTGGTATCTTGCGTTATACTTGCATTCAAACATTTTAAAACTAAATCAAAACATGAAAAAAATTAGTTCATTACTCGCACTCGTTCTTATTGCTGGTAGCTCATTTGCACAAAACTGGTCACTTGATAAAGCTCACGCTAAGTTAGGTTTTGGTGTAACTCACTTATTACTTTCTACAGTTGAAGGTTCTTTCAAATCATTTGATGTAAAATTAACTTCATCAAAAGAAGATTTCTCTGATGCAGTTATTGAATTAACTGCTGATGTTAACACCATCAATACTGATATGGATAAGAGAGATGAGCACTTAAAGAGTCCTGACTTCTTTGATGTAGCTAAGTTTCCTACACTTACTTTCAAGAGCAAATCATTCAAGAAAGTAGATGGTAAGAAATACAAATTGGTTGGTGATCTTACTATGCACGGTGTAACGAAGCCGGTTGAATTAGATGTAGTTGTAAATGGCCCTATTGTTCATCCTTATTCAAAGAAGAATGTTGCCGGTTTCAAAATTACTGGTACTTTAAAGAGAAAAGATTTTGGTATTAGTGTTGGTACAGCAGATGCTGTTGTTAGCGACGAAGTTGCTATTAATGCTAATGCAGAATTCAGCAAAGACTAAGGCTTAACGGCTAATAATAAAATAAGCTTTGTTTAACCGCAAAGCTTATTTTATTATTAACGTTTAAAATGCCTATTGCCAGATCATGAAAATAGAAGAAGAGATCAAACAGAGTAAATTTCGGAACGCTCACCAAAAGGCGATCATCAATCTCATCTACACAACCAATTGGTTGTTTACGAAGCAGCAGGATCTTATAAAGCCTTATGGCATTACGTGGCAACAATTTAATATTCTGCGGATATTAAGAGGCCAGCATCCTAAAAGCATTTCGGGCACTGAAATAAAATCCAGAATGCTGGATAGAAACTCTGATGTATCCAGGCTTCTTGACAGACTAGCCATCAAGGATTTAATTACAAAAAATATTTGCCCCAAAGACAAGCGCGCTGTAGACGTTGCTATTACAAGCGAAGGTATGAAGCTGCTTCAGGCCATCGACAAGAGAGCCGATGAGATGGATTCAGTACTAGACCTCACAGAAGAAGAGGCTACTATATTTAGTAACCTCCTCGACAAAGCGCGTCGTTAAACTTTTGCAAGTTCTTCTCTCACAAATTGCATCAGCTCTTTTATATACTCCCTGCTGAAATCAAATTTAATATCTGCTGCCTTATAGATTTCCGGAATAGTGCGCATGTAGCCAAGCTTAAGTGCGTTTAAATATCCATTCAATCCTTTGGCTCTATCCTTTCTGAAGTTGCGCCAAACAGCAATTGCGCCTAGCTGAGCCATGCCATACTCAATGTAATAGAACGGTACCTCATAAAGATGTAATTGTTTTTGCCACAGATAATCTTTTGCATCTTGTAAACCACTCCAATCCGTAACCGTGTCTGCAAACTGATCGAAGATTTTGTTCCATTCTTTCTTTCTGTCCTCTAGTGAATGGCTGGCATTTTCATAAATCCAGTGCTGGTATTTATCTATTGTTGCAACCCACGGAAGTGTTTCTAGAATATCTTCAAGATGTTCGCGCTTGGCTCGTTTCAGTTCAGCTTCATTGGTGAAGAAAACATCCCAATGATCCATTGACAATAATTCCATTGACATAGATGCCAACTCTGCAACCTCCGATGGTGTTGATTTAAAATCGTTGAGCTCTAAATCGCGGGTAACAAAATTGTGAATAGCGTGACCACCTTCGTGCATAATGGTAACCATATCGCGAAGGGTTGATGTTGCATTCATAAAAATGAAAGGAACACCTATTTCTGCTAACGGATAATTATATCCGCCTGGTGCTTTAGCTTTTCTTGATTCAAGATCCAGGTGTCCCATCTCTTTCATGATGGACAAACACTGTCCGAGATAGGGATCTAATCGCTTAAAGCATTCAATAGTTTTATCAGTAAGTTCTTGTCCGGTTGTAAATGGTTTTAAGGCTTCTCTTCCTTCGGGATCTACCGCTTTGTCCCATGGGCGAAGTCCATTTACTTTTAAAGCAGTTTTTCTCTCAACCGTCATATCATTCATGATGGGAACTACTTCTTTTTGAATAGCATCATGAAAATTGAAACAATCCTGTGTTGTATAATCAAACCTTCCCAGGGACTTGAACATGTAATCACGGAAGTTGGTGAAGCCAGCATTTAATGAAACCTGGTGACGCAACTTTATTAGGGTTGAAAATAACTCATCAAGCTTCTCTTTATCCTGCAAGCGACGGGTTGATATTTTATGATAAACTTCTTCACGCTTTGCTCTGTCGGTTGACATTAAAAGAACGGAGGCCTGTTGAAGTGTTACTTCTTTGCCATCAAGTTCAACTGTCATCGCACCCGAGAGCTGTGCATACTTCTGAGTTTCCGTTTGAATCTCTGTATATAAAGGCACGTTCTCTTCTCTGAAAATTTCAATCTCTTTTTTGAGATTGCGAATCATAATATCATAACCTGCCTGACGCGATAAATCTGTGAGGAAAGAAGAATCTGCAACTTTCTTATTTAACTGATCAGACACCGGCGCTATCTCAGGTTGAATGTTCACAACAAAATCCTGGTAGCTCTTAGTGTATTCTTCATTATCTGTGTAGCATGTCATCTTGATATAGCGCCAGGCCATATCTTCCGAAATTACAGACTCTAGCTCACTGCGATCATGAAGCCATTTTTTAAGATCTTCCATGGAACCAAGATTACGGCTAAGAAGATTATCAAAATAGGGTTTCAAAACCTGCCATGATGTTACTGTAAATTGTTCGGGCAAAAATTTACGCTCCGGACGTTTCGGGATCACTAACGCTGTTGTCATGTTTCTTTTTCTTAAAGCGCTCAAATTATAAAAAGAGCAGAAGCTTTCCATAGAAAAACCAGTTAACTTCATGTACGTACAATAATTATTCATGATCCTGCATCAGTTTCCAAACCTGCAATGGCTTAAGCAACAAGCCGATCAGCGCTTTATAAACCGTAAAGATGTGGCCGGTAATGTATTGCCAAATGAAGGATGGCCAACCGTAATTCTAAATGCACAAACAAAAAGTACCTATCGGGATAATATTAAAGGCCCGCTGTCATTATTCCTTAACCTATCGGGGGAAAGTACAGTATCGGTAACTAATAAGTCAGTACGTGTTAAAGAAGGTTTGTTTTTTCTTAGTAATACTGATCAATACTACACGCTTGAAGTAGATGAAAAGAAACCTGTTGAAACTTTCAATATTCACTTTGGAGAATACTTTGCTGACCAGGTTTTTGAAGCCTTAAAAAATAAACCGGAGCATCTGCTAGACAACACGTTCCAGATACCACATGCACCAATAGCCTTTCATAACAGACTTCAACCTCAAGATGATTTTATTAAAAAAATACTGCTGGCAATAAAACAACACGGAGAAAATAATGCACTCTTCAGAGAAGAAAAGCTTGTTGAGTTGCTTACACATTTGCTTCAACAAGAAAGTAAAGTAACGAAGATGTGTAGCGTTATACCAGCGATAAAATCATCAACGCGAGAAGAAATATTGCAACGACTTCTTTATTCAACAGATTATATATATTCAAATTATCACACTACACTTTCGCTTGAGGAACTGGCGCAGGCATCATGCTTATCAAAGTTTCACTTCTTAAGACTGTTTAAAATAGCGTTTCGAAAAACACCACATCAATTTATAACCGAAGTCCGTCTGCAAAAAGCACGTGAACTTTTAAAACATACCAGGCTTACGGTGCACGAGATTTCTCAATCCATTGGCTTCGATAATGCCAGTTCTTTCAGCAGAATGTTCTATAACAGTATCGGGGTCTATCCTACCCAATATCAGGCTATCATTTCATAGTTACAATTGCTTTTAGCAATTTTTGTCATCAGTACCATTTTCATAGCTGCATACATTTGATGTAAATTATTAACCGATATGAAAACGTCATTATTACTTCTTGCCCAGGTAGGGTTTGCTGCTCTTACATTAATCTGTTATAGTATTGTACTTTATGAATTAAAATCTGCGCTGGCGTTAACTTCATTCACAACAGACAAACAGGGGAAAATATGGAGATCAGTATTTGTTAGCTTCGTATGCTGGATGGTGGTTAGCAGTGCATTGGCATTGACTGGTTTCATTCAGGATTTTTCAACAATGCCTCCACGATTTTTCATTGTATTAATTATTCCACTGCCCGTTATAATCTGGGCTACATTTTCGAGAACAGGTAAAGAGATATTAAATGTAATACCACCACAGAACATCATCAGGCTTCAGGTGTTTCGT
>DATCRE010000328.1:0-2109 GCA_036569145.1 Cyclobacteriaceae bacterium | reverse complement strand
GCACCTGATCTTTTTTTACATTAACCAGGCGTGCTTTAAATTTTTCAAGTAGTGTTACAGGTATCAATTTCCTTTTTCTTTTTTCCAAAAGATGCGATAAATCAATGGGGTAGGACATGATGAAAATCAACTTTGTTGAATAAAAAAACAAGCCGACAGAAATACCTGCCAGCCTGTTTTCGCTAAACCTGATTCTAAACTATGGCACATGCGCCTCCTGCACATGCGGCTTCAGCTTTGTGATCAGTTTCATCTTCAAATTCCAGCACGTTAGAAAGGTCAATGACTTTTAAACTTTTCTCTAATAAATTAAAGTTCTCTTCCGACAGATCTTCAAATGGTGCTTGCTGGTAGTTCCCATTATCGAAGGGAAGAACGCTGAGTCCGTTATACGATGCTTTGTTTTCCCACATCCATTCACCAACGCGTTGCCATTCACCATCAGTAATTGATACCGTTGCCGACACATTGTTAGCGTTGCTGCCTCTGCGAAATCCATTACGCACCCATTCGATATTAAATTTTTTAATTCGCTCAAGAAGATTCATCACGTCTTCATCTCTCAGAATGCTCCCGGTGGGAGACTTTTGAGGAATGCATAAGATGGCTTGTTTGCTGTTCAGTAAATCGTCTTCTAATAGTTCAGGATGATTGTCTTTCAGGTAGACGTATAATGCTTCATTCTTTCCTATCCTTACCCTGCGTAAATAATAATCATTGTGCCAGGCGTGAATACCCGAAGATGTACCCAACACCAACGATGTTGTGCCTGAAGGTTTGATTGTGGTACATCGCGCAGCAAATTCGATTTTAATTTTATCGGCTGTGATGATGTTAACATGCTTTATTACATCAGCTGTTTCCCGAAGATCAAAATTCATAATCTTGCCACTGGCAATACCAGTCATACCAACACCGATAAGAGCATCTTGCATGGTCGTAGTTTTCCATTCTTCCCGCAGATAATGAAAATTTGTAAAGCCAGCTTGCAATGTTCCGAAAAATGCTGCGGCACTTGCCCGCTCATTCAGATCATTTTGATCAACAATGTCTGATACATTTACTTCGCAAAGATTACAAAACTGAAATGGACGTAACGCAATTTCACAGCAAGGATTTGTTCCCCAATCAAGATCATTAGTAAAGTAAAAGCCTGGTTCACCAGAACCTGATAGTTCAATTTTTTTCCAGAGATTAAAAAAATCACTACGTGTTGTTGCCTCCCTTGAAAGAACAACAGAATTGTTAGCACGTCCACGCTGCTCATTTAACTCCCACCAGTTTCCGTATTTACACGTGAGCATTTCTTCATCTTGTGCAGAAAAAAGTGCAATCATAGCAGATCTTCTTATGCCACCGGCTAGCACTGCATTGGCCAGGTAGCATTGAATATCATGACACTCTAACGGTGTTAGTTGTTCACCATCTTCTTTACGATCGAGAACAGCCTGAACATGAGCAATACATATTTTCAATGGTTCGGGTCCAGGTGCTTTTCCTCCGGCAGTAACAAGTCGTGCACCTTTAGGTCTGATATCTGAGTAATCAAATTCAGGAAGATACTGGCTCATTCCGAAGTAACCTTTCAACAATACTTTAACAGCATCGGCCCATCCTTCGAGGCTATCCCCAATTAAAAATTTTCTGGTCTTTATAGCTTTTTGAATAGGCGGAAGTTTTTCTACATGATGATATTGCACGGAGTAGCCTACACCCGTTCCACCAAGCAATAAGAACATCGTTTCTGAAAATGCACGAAGATCATCTACCGGCAAGTAAGCGCAATTATAAATGCGACTGTGGTTTCTTTCAATGGCTGTACCGGCAAATTGCATAGCACGCATAGATGGTAAAACTTTTCGTTGATAGACATAATGCATCCAGTGATTTATTTCATCTTTTAATGCTGGATATTTCTCTATCATCATGTGCTCATAACGGGCACAGATTTCCGTCCATGTTTCTCTGCGTCTTAGCTCGGGCAAGTACCTGGCATACTTCAAGTATACCACGAGGTCACTAAGTATCTGCTGATTTAATTCCAAAGCCGTAACGTTTTAATAGTGATTGTAAACGCCAAGCACTTTAGGAAACAAAATATTATTTTCA
>DATCRE010000327.1:0-12663 GCA_036569145.1 Cyclobacteriaceae bacterium | reverse complement strand
AACAATTTGATCAGCAAAAAGAAAAACTTACTACTGCAACATTCAAGAGTATGAGAATCTGGCTCAGAGCCAATTGCAACTTTGTAAGCGAGAAAGCATTGTTCAGTTACAGTATAGATGGAATAAATTTCACTACGCTTGACGATGAGTATACGATGATATTCCAGGGAAGAACTTTTCAAGGTATACGCTACAGTCTTTTCAACTACAATACACTCGATACCGAAGGTGGCTACGCAGATTTTAATTCTTTCATCGTTGATGAGCCACGACCACATGGCTTGACGAAACCAGTACCTTATAATAAAATCATTGAACTGACCAGTCTTGCCGATAGCACAGTACTAATTAACTGGAAAGGATTCGTAAGACCTGTTTCAGTAAATGATAAACTGGCTCAGAGCGATAATAGAAAATTCAGAGTAATAGATAAAGGCAACGGAAGAATTGCATTGCAATCTATCGTTGATGGTGGATGGGTAACTGTGAAAGGATTAGGAGGTATGGCGGAAGTGCGCATTGAGAAAATAGAAAATGGTGAAGCTTCTACATTTCAATGGCAGGATATGCTTCGGGGTGATTTAATGTTGATGTCACTCTCAACGCACAGGTATTTGTTTGCAGATCCACATGCAAAAAGTCTTTGTTCAGCAGATGCTACTGGTACAAGGCCTGATCGTAAAGATGGTTCCTGTTTTTCATGGAAGGTTATCGAATAATTTATCAGGAACAGTAACAACATGGAAAGTAACATAGTTTTAATTTTAGTAGGTGTGTTTATTGGATACCTGGTAATACACTACAATAGCAAAGTAAAATTGTTAGCAGTTATTAAAAACTCACAATTGGTAAAGGATTTAAAAGAACTTGGATATAACGAAATTGAATCAAAACACTTAATTGGTCATCATCAGGGTTATCAAACCGGATTTTATTTTTATTTGGACAACAGAGCAAAGGTGCTTGGTTATGCAACAATCAGTTGCAAGATTCCATTTGTAAAAGCAAAAGACGGAGCAAAGAAGATCGCTGAGTTTAAGAATAAATACAAATCGAAAAAATTTATAATAGATTCTCCCAATGGATTCTGCAAAGAGCTGGATTACGATTTTATGAAAAAATCTACAGGCACTGATATGACAACAATATTCGACGCCATGGTATCTGCTGCGCAAAAGGAAAGATTTGAATTGCTGAAGTAAACTCAAACACAATACTTGAGAAGCTATCAATAGAAGAAGCAACATGAAGCTCTTCCTCTATTGATAACACTTTGTATCCTGCAACACTATTTACTTTCAGAAAAATTAAACATCCAGTTAATGCCATACTTGTCAGTACAGCTTCCGAAGTAAGCGCCCCAGAACATATCCTGCAGATCCATCGTAACTTTGCCACCATCAGAGAGTGCGTCGAATAATCGTTTTGTTTCGGCTTTTGTATCAGGCTCAATGTTGATGTGCATGTTGTTTCCGTATTCTACTTTTAATCCCATACTTTCGGCTGCATCTGTAGCCATGATGACAAAACCACCGGTAATGGGTAGTTCAACATGGATTATTAATTTTTTATCAGCATCTGATAGGGGAGGCATACCTTCTGGTGCGGGAATGTCTCCAAACCGTTGAATGCCACCACCAATAAATTCAGTTCTAAAAACTTTTTTGTAAAAGTTGAATGCTTCCTCGGTATTGCCGGGAAAATTCAGATAGGTGCTTACTCGTGCCATCTTTGTATTTTTTAATTGTTTACGTATAGAGAGTTGTGTTTGTACATAATGATTAAGCTTCTCGATATTTTGTTTCAGACCTTCATCAGCTTTAAATGTTTTCACCACCTGTATAAATTGCTCGCGTGTTTCAAAGAGCATGTGCCAGTTTATAAATGTCGTTTCGTTTCCGGATTCAAACTCTATTGTGGCCAGGAATTTTGGACCAGAGATATGTTCATATACAATTTTTTTATGCTGAATAATCTCTTTGAAAATACTCTTATTAGTATAATCCGTTCCATCCGGACCATGCATGATGAAATTCCATTCACCATCTTTTTTAACATCCATCTGGTGAATGGTGTTAGTGAAACCATTTGGTCCCCACCAGTTTTTAATATGATCGGGGTTTGTCCACACCTCCCAGACAAGTTCAATGGGTGCGTTGAGTAAACGAGAGATTCTTATCTCACGATCGGCCGTGTTACTTTCTTTTTTTTGCATGTTTTTTGTCTTTTTGAAGTTTATCCAAATATTTTTCAAGAGAGTCTAGCTTACTTTCCCAGAACTGCCTGTATTGTTCTACCCACTCCGATACTTCATTGAGCTTGTCGAATTTAGCTTCACAGAATCGCTCGCGACCTTGCTGGTTAATATTTACAAGGCCACATTCTTCCAGGATTTTTATATGAAGTGATACAGCTTGTCTGCTCATGCTAAAGTTGTCAGCAATAGCATTGAGATTTAAAGATTTCTGGGCAAGCATGCCGATGATCTGTCGCCTGGTAGGGTCGGCAATGGCCTGAAATACGTCTCGTCTGGCTTCCATAATGCGCAAGTATATGCTTGCAAATATATGTGCAAGTACTTACTTGCACAATGATTTAGATAAAAAATATTTGTTGTTATTGGATATTCTAAATCGTTTGAGTCAAAATCAGGCGAAAAGGATAGCCGAATGCTAGTAATACACATGTGCGATGTCTCCGTGATTTTACGGATAACACTCTGCGTATTCAAAGCACATACTTCTATTGATAAATACAGTGAATACGGAGAACAACTTTTGTTTCCATTTGCAGCTTGATAATCCTAAACTTTATTAATCGGATGATGAGACAAAAAATCAGAATAGCTCTGGCAGTATTGATGATATGCTCGGCGGTAAATGCATTCTCTTTCGAAAATCCTAAAAAACAATTAAAGACAGGAATCTGGCGAGCCACTCTTGAAATGCAGGGGCTTCAGTTACCATTTAATTTTAATGTAGTAAACGATAAGTCGGGCGGGTATGACATCTTCATTATGAATGCGGAAGAGCGCTTGTTGCTGGATGAAGTGACTATAAAGGATGACTCCATCAATATTCTCTTACATATTTTTGATGCCAACATCAAAGCCAGAATTTATGGCGATTCACTTATCGGGGTGTTTGTCAAAAACTATGAACAAAATTATCGCGTACCATTTCTTGCTGTACACGGACAGACTTATCGTTTTGAATTACCTGCAGCATCGGACAAGCAAGAACCAGATTATAGCGGCAAGTACAGTGTAAATTTCATACACGAAGCTGATACGTCGGCTGCCATTGGTATTTTCAAGCAGCAAGGCAATCATGTAACGGGAACTTTTCTAACACCTACAGGTGACTTCCGTTATCTCGAAGGTAATGTGATCAACAGTATTTTACATTTGAGTGCGTTCGATGGCAACCACGCTTATCTATTCACTGCAACAAAACAATCGGATGGCAAATTGTTAGGTGAATTTTATTCAGGGCAGACATGGACAGAATTTTGGGTTGCTGAAAAGAATGAGCAGGCTGTTCTTCCAGATCCGGAATCACTTACTTATCTGAAGTCCGGATATGATCATATTGAATTTAACTTTCCTGATGTTAGTGGTAAAAAAGTAAAATTCCCTGACGCCCGTTACAACGGTAAAGTAGTGATCCTTCAGATCTTTGGTACATGGTGTCCAAACTGTATGGATGAAACCGTTTTTATGTCGGGATGGTACAATGCCAGTAAAAAACGTGGCGTTGAAGTTATAGGTCTTGCTTACGAACGAAAGAGTGATTTCTCTTATGCGAGCAGTCGCGTTCGTAAAATGATTGATAAGCTGAAAGTGCCATACAATTTTGTTATTGCAGGTACCAATGATAAAGAGAAAGCATCAGAGACTTTGCCGATGCTAAACAGTGTGATGGCTTTTCCTACAACTATTATCATTGGTAAGGATGGAAAAGTGAAATCAATTCATACTGGTTTTTCTGGACCTGGTACTGGCTTTTATTACGATCAGTATGTTGAACGTTTCAACGAAACTATAAATGTTCTATTGAACGAACATGTAAATTAAGATAAGGGGTAGTTGATTTAACGTCCGTTCCTTTGGCAAGTTCATTCCAAAGGACGGATGTTTTATTTTAATGGCTATAGTGATCTCTGATGTTTATCTCGCGCAAGGGTCTCCCTTGTGCGCCAACCTATAAAGCGTCCGCTTAAGTCTTAGATAGAACTTAATTTTTGAGTGATCTTGATTTTAAAAGAAATCCTCTTGAAGTCAATTTACTTCCTCACATGCCCATCACCAATAACGAGATACTTATACGAAGTCATCTCGCGTAACGCCATGGGCCCACGTGCGTGCAACTTTTGTGTGCTGATGCCGATCTCGGCTCCTAAACCAAATTGGGCACCATCGGTGAAGGCCGTTGAGGTATTAGCATAGACTGCAGCAGCATCAACGGCATTGAGAAATGTTTTTATAGTGTTCTCATTCGTAGCAACAATAGCTTCACTGTGTTTGGAACTGAAGCGAGCAATATGATCCAACGCCTCATCTAAACTGCCAACAGTTTTTATGCTCATCTTATAATCGAGAAACTCCGTGCCGAAGTGTTCAGCAGAAGCAGGTTGTAATAAGTTATCAGGATAAATTCCTTCTAACTCACTAAATGCTTTTTCATCTGCATAGATGATTACATTTTTATCAGCAAGTTGTTTCGTGAGTGCTGGCAAGTCAGTTAATCGTGATTCGTGAATAACGAGACAATCCAACGCATTACAAACACTTACCCGACGAGTTTTACTGTTGAAGATGATGTCAGCTCCTTTTTCCGTATCACCACTGGCATCAAAGTACGTGTGAACAATGCCAGCTCCAGTTTCAATAACGGGTACTTTAGAATTGTCGCGCACGTAATTGATCAGGTTCTGACTTCCGCGCGGAATGATCACATCAACATAGCCAACGGCATTGAGTAGCTCATGTGTTGCTGAACGATCGGAAGGTAACAAGGCTACAATGTTCTGATCAACATTGTGTTCTTTCAAAACCTGGTGAATTATCTTCACAATTTGCGTATTGGAAAATTCAGCATCGCTTCCACCTTTCAGTAAACATGCATTACCCGATTTCAAACAAAGCGAGAAGACATCAAATGTTACGTTTGGTCGTGCCTCGTAAATAATGCCGATCACACCCAATGGCACGCTTATCTTTTCAATAGACAGGCCGTTGGCTAGTGTTTTCTTTTCCAGGCTGATGTGAAGAGGTGAGGGGAGTGCTGCTACGTTCCGCAAATCGCTGGCAATATCTTTAATGCGTTGCTCAGTAAGTTTCAGGCGATCATAACGCGGATCGCTTTCAGGCATGCGATCCAGATCTTTACGGTTTTCACTTACTATAATATCAATATTCGCGATGGCCTTATCAGCCAGGGCATTTAGAATTTCATTGATTTTCTTCTCTGGTAATAACCCAAGCTTTCGGCTGGCGTGTTGTACGGCTATAAATGTGTTGTTCATTGTTGATTGTGTTTTGGCCTCACCCTAAATCCCTCCGGGGGGAGAGGGACTTGAGCCCTTATCCTTTGGAGAAGGGTTGGGGATGAGGCCTAGTGTAAATATAAATGATCGTAGTGAATCACGGGTTTCTCGTTCTTCACGCCAATAACTTCTTTGGCTTTTTTGTAACTGTAACGCGCCAGGCCCATGCCAAGTTCATGATCGGCTTCATCAACAATTCTGATAATATCGCCTTTCTTGAATTTGCCGATGACTTGTGTTATACCAACAGGTAATAAGCTGGTGGCTTTCTGCGAGAGCAAAACTTTTTTGGCTCCTTCGTTGATCACTACTTTTCCTTTCGGCTCTTCGTAAGCATGCGCTATATATTTTTTAATGCTCGATGCCAGCTTCTTTCCAGGGAAGCGAGTGCCAATCACTTCGTTTTGTAACACCCGCTGAATAATGTTTTCGGTTTTACCGTTGGCTATATGCACCGGTATGCCCATGCCTGCAATTTTTTCAGCGGTTCGGCATTTAGTAAGAATGCCACCGCGACCAAAACCAGACTTTTTGCTGGTGGCAATCTCTTCAAGTTTTATTTGAGCGCTATCATATTGATGAATGATGGAAGTACCCGGCTTTTCCGGATCGCCATCATAAATGCCATCGACGTTGGTGAGGATGATCAATATGTCGGAGTTCATCATGGCACTGACAAGGCCGGCAAGTTCGTCGTTATCCGTAAACATCAATTCGGTTACAGAAACCACATCGTTTTCGTTGATGATAGGAACAATGCGATTGTTGAGCAGTGCCGTGAGGCAGTTTTGCATGTTAAGGTAGTGGCTGCGACTTTTGAAATCTTCTTTGGTAACGAGTACCTGTGAGCAGAGCGCTCCAAGCTTGTCGAATACCGCCTTGTACATTGAAATAAGTTTAACCTGTCCAATAGAAGCAAGTACCTGGCGCTGTGCTACAGTATCAGTTTTCTTTTCGAACTGGTATATGCTACGACCTGCTGCTACGGCTCCGGATGAGATGAGCAGTACCTGGTGTCCTTGTTTTTGAAGGATATCAATCTGTTTTGAAATATTGCTGATTACCTGTTCATCAGGAAAGCCCTTGGCGTTTGTGATTACGTTAGAGCCTACTTTGATGGTGATTAGTTTTGTGTCCATTCAACAAGAGCAAACAATTGTGTTGTGATTTGAGATTTCAATATTACCACTTTTAACACATTACACATATTTTTCGATCAGGTGTGTGCTCAGTTTTATCTGATTCCTGACGGGAAATAGAAAATAATCGTATGATACCTTTTTCTGAATTTTAATTTCCCTTACTTTAGATAAGCCAGAAAGTCTGTTAAAATGAGTTAGAGGCTGCTTTTTGATTGTAAGCAATCTCAAACAAATTGAACAGCACCCTTAAGTACTAAACTTGAAACTAATTCTATGATGAATCCTACTAAACTCGAGCATTTTCGAAATCTGATTTCTTTAGCGGTTGTGGACGGGAGAATTGAAGAAGTAGAACGAGTTGCGTTGGCCAAGATAGCTTTTGAACAAGGTATTCCACTGGATCGTTTGAATGTTATGCTGAACAGGGGAGATGAATATATCTACCTGATTCCGCAGAACATGGAAGATCGCGAACTTCAACTTGAACAGATGATTACACTGGCTTTGATTGATGGTGAATTTGCACAAGCCGAACTGGAACTTATTTCAATGGTAGCAGAGAAGCTGGGCTTTACACAGGATGAGTTGGATGAAATTGTACAATCTCATTTCGTAAAGATAAAAGAGAACCAGAATTCGATTTGATTAGTCATCAGTCAATAGTCCATTGACGATGGTCAGTAAGAGATTAAGCGTCTAATGGAAGCTTCACGATAAACCTGGAATATTTTCCTTCCTCCGTTTCTACTTCAATCTTACCATGAATTTTTTCCAGCGCACTTTTCACGAGATAGAGTCCAAGTCCATTGCCTGTTGATAACTCATGTCCCCTGTAGAACATTGTAAAGATTTTACCTTTAACATCACTTCTGATGCCGGGGCCCTGATCTGAAACTGAAATGATAATAGCACTATGATTTTTGCGAACGTCCAACAACACTCTTTTGTCCGCAGCTTTATCAGTAAAGAAAAAAGCATTGTCCAGTAAGTTTGTCAGAATTATCCGTAACATGTTCCGATCTGTTTCAAAGTTCAGATCTGGAGTTATATTAATGTCAAGATCTTCTTCACGGTAAGAGGACATGTCAAGCGAGATTTGTGAAAGCAGATTCTGAATAGTTTGCCTGGTGATGATCTCGTTGGAAACTTTGGTTTGAAGAATATTATATTTTTGAGTTAACTTTTGCAATGTTCGCTCAAGCCGAATAATACTTTTCTCCTGAAACTCCAGGTATTTTTTCCCAAGCTCTGATACTGGCTCCATCTCTGCAACTTTTACAAGACCAAGCATGCTTGATATGGGGCCGCGTAAATCGTGAGAGGCCCTATAGAGAAAGGTTTCCAGCTCGAGCAATGTTTCATTTAATTTTTGCGTACGTTCATCAATCAGCTTCTCCAGGTTAGAGTTGATGTCCTGTAGTTTTTCCTGGGCTTTATATAGCTCCTCACTTTTTGATTCGAGTGAATCATACTGTGCTAAGAGTTCTTCGTTTATGTGTTGCAGCTCGTGGTTTTTGTTTTCAATATCTTTTTTCTGAAGATCAACTTCTTTTAAGAGTACCTGTATTTCGAAATTGGATTTTTCAAGTTCATTTGTTCTTGTGTGAACAAGATCTTCAAGTTTTAGTTTCTGTTTGAATAAAAATCTCACACGCAGCCTGTATAAAAGCAATAAGAAAAGAATGAAGGCAGCAACTGTAAATAGTCTGAAAGATATTGTTCCCCACCATGGTGGTGTTACAATAATTTTTAACTCCTTTGCGCTAGCTGACCAGTGGATTCCATCGAATGAACTTTTTATACGCAGGGTGTATTTTCCGGGCGAAAGATTTGTATAGTGAATAAAATGTTTGTCTGATGAAGTGTATAGCCAGTCTTTGTCAAAATTTTCGAGCATGTAACTGAAACGCACACTTTCCTGGTCAGTATAGAGCAGTGGAGAAAAGCTTACGGTAAAAGCATAGTCGCTATAGGAGAGCTTTATTTCAGAAGTCTCAGTGATTGATTTTTTGAGTATCTCCCTGTCATTGTATAATACGTCCGGATTGATTTCGCTGTTCAATATTTTAAAAGATGTGAAAACAATTTCGTGTGTGGGTCTTGTCAGGTTGAGGCTATCGGGTTTGAATAGATTAAAACCATGAACTCCACCAAACAAAAGCTGTCCTTCTCTTGTATAGTAACTTGATTTAGGAATGAATTCATTTCCCTGCAATCCTACTTTAGGTATTACCGTAAGATTTTTGTTGTTGTGATCCATTCTAACAATTCCTTTATACGTGCTGATCCAAAGATTTCCTTCCTTATCTTTTTTCATAGCACAAATGGTGCTGCTTGGCAGACCATCTTTTTCGGTAACAGTTTTAATAACGTTCAGATTTTTGTCTACTACAATAATTCCACCGCCGTTGGTGCCAAGCCACATTTTGTTTTGCTCATCTTCATAGAAACACAATACATTAAGATTGAGATCTGGATACTTAACGGGTTGCAGATTTTTAAATGTGGTAGTGCCTGCTTTAATAATGCTCACACCATTGGAAGTTGCTATCCATAAATTTTTCTGTGAGTCAAAAAGGAGCGATAGGATATCGTTGTTAACCAATGAAGTAGTGTCTGAAGGAATATTTTTGTAATAGATGTATGATGATGTTTTAGGAGAGAAGTAACAGAGCCCGTCGCGCAACGTGCCGATCCATAAATTATCAAGACTATCTGCTATAATATCCCAGACATGACGACTGTCAAAATTTTTCAATTCAGGATTGAATATTTTAACAACTTTGGTGTTGGGATTATATTTAATCATTCCACCATCCCACGTACCCATCCAGAATACTCCTTCGCGATCCTGGTAAATACATTTTATTACCTGCGAACTGAAGGCTTCACTGTTTGGTGCTTTATCAAATCCCTCAAAGTTTTTTTGCAGCTTGTAAAGACCACTGCCATCGGTGCCTACCCAAATATTACCCCCGGAATCTTCCATAAATGACAGCACTTGGTCATGTCGTGCTGTTTCATTCTGCATACTCGGAAAATGCATGATCTGAAAATTTGACGGATTATATTTCAGCACACCAACCCGATATGTTCCAAACCATATATTATGATCATGATCTTCTACAATAGAGAGAATTGGGTTCTTTAATGTTACTTCATTGCGCCGGCCAAGCTCGTTGTAGGGCGTAAGTTTTTCTGTAGTGGCATTGAATAAATAAATTGCCTCACCACCAATCCAAAGTTGTCCTTTAGAATCTTCCCGTATAGAAGGTACGTTATTGTTGAATTTTAAATTACTGTTTGCTGTATTGAAATTTTTGATTCCGTTTGTTTCCAGGTTTATTTTATAAAAACCATGAAGCTCTGTTCCGATCAGTAAAGTTTTTCCATTTGAACATAGCTGAAAGCAAGTCATGGAATTATCAATCTCATCCAGCCACGGATATTTTTTCAGTGCTTCGATATGGTCAATCGCATTTCTTTTCTCATTGAGAACCTGAATACCTTGCCGTGTAGCCAGCAGTGTATAACCATCGGGCATGAATTGCAAGGCGCTGATGTAATCATTAAGAATATGATTTTCGTTTTTACCGTTGAATGAATACTGATGAAATTCTTTTTTTTCTTTTGAATACACATCAACGCCACTGCCGAGATAACAGATCCACATGTTGCCTTTGGGATCTTTGAAGATTTTGTTAACACCTGTGCCATTAGGTTTTCTCGGGTCTGTATAATCAACCTCAAGACGTTCTATAAATTCTGTTTCAGGATAATAACGGCAGAGACCGTTTGCTGTGCCGATCCAGAGTGTACCATCGTCATCAAGCGCCAGCGCATGGATAGAATTATCGGCAAGAGTGTTTTTATTGGCTGCGCTATGACTGTATACCTTAAACTCATAGCCATCAAATCGGTTCAAACCCTCATCCGTTCCGAGCCATATAAAACCTTTTTTATCCTGAACAATACAGAATACTTCGTTTTGAGAAAGGCCATTGTTGGTCGTAAACGATTCCAATTCCAGGTTGTCGGGTTGAGCGATGAGCACATTGCTCAACAATAATTGCAATACTACCGCAGTGATGAGCTTAAAAGTTTTTTTGGCAAAAAGGAACTTCATGTCTTGGCCGCAGTGTCTGGTATTCAGTATTGCCAAACTGCCTAAGGAAATTAATGTTATTTCCGTTAGAAACCAAGTAAGATGACAAGTCTTATTCCACCCAACGGATACCTTTTTTCAATAGGCTCAGTGTGTGCTGTTCCTTGCTATCAGGTTCAGGTTTGTGGTTGTATTCCCATTGGGCTTGTGGTGGAAGACTCATTAAAATTGATTCCGTGCGACCATCAGTATCTAATCCAAAACGCGTACCTCTGTCCCACACCAAATTAAATTCAACATAGCGCCCTCTTCTGAGATATTGCCACTGCTTTTCTTTTTCAGTAAAAGGAAGCGAATGATTTTTTTTCATGAAGTGCACGTATGTGGGTGCGAATGTTGAGCCTACTTCTTTTATAAAATTGAATCGGGCCTCTTTGGTAAATGCGCTATCTTCTTTCAAATAGTCGAAGAAGATTCCACCAATACCACGTGTTTCATTTCTGTGCTTGATGAAAAAATAATCATCAGCCCATTTTTTAAATTCAGAATAATAGGATGGGTGATGTTTATCACATGCTGATTTTAATTGCTGATGAAAATACATGGCATCATCTTCATTCACATAGTGAGGCGTAAGATCTATGCCGCCACCAAACCAGAAAATGCCATTGCTCATTTCGAAGTAACGCACATTCATGTGGATAATGGGAACCATAGGATTGTGCGGGTGAATAACTATAGAAACTCCTGTTGCAAAAAAATCTATTGCCTGATCGGCAGGCAGGTTAAGTGATTTTAACACAGGCTCTGGAGTTGCACCGTGAACGGCAGAAAAGTTAACACCTCCTTTTTCAATGATATTGCCATGCGTTATAACACATGAATTTCCGCCACCGCCTCCGGGTCGTTCCCACTGGTCGTTTTTAAACTTGCCCAAACCATCAGCTTCTTCAAGCTGCCGGCAGATATCCTGTTGTAGTGAAGTAAACCAGGCGCTTATTATTTCCTTCGTGATCATATCAAAAATTGTGGGCGTAAAGGTATAAAAAGACGCGTAGTGTTGATGTGGAATATACCTGTTTGAGTTAGAACAAAATGATTATATTTAAGTATAAAGAAAAATGAACGATGGCTGTTGAAGAGACCACAAAAGCCAGCATTCGATCGAAGTTATTGCCCGACAAACAAACTTTGTTGCACGCATACGAACTCATGTGTACTGCCAAACGAATGGCCGACATGTATGAGGAGAACCGGGAAGTTTGCAGTAAGTATGTTCACAGCACTTCACGCGGGCATGAAGCTATACAAATCGCTACTGGTTTGCAGCTGAAATCATTCGATTATGCTTCGCTATACTACCGTGATGATTCTATTTTACTGGCAATAGGGTTGGAACCCTATGAGCTGATGTTACAACTTATGGCCAAGCGCGATGATCCTTTTTCAGGAGGACGATCATATTACTGCCATCCATCTTTACGACGCGAAGGATTTCCAATCATACCACACCAAAGTTCTGCTACGGGCATGCAGGCCATACCGGCAACGGGTATGGCACACGGTCTTGCATATCTTGAGTCGCAGGGATTATTGAAAGGTGATAACAAACCTGTTGTTCTATGTTCGCTGGGCGACGGATCTGTAACAGAGGGTGAAGTTGCAGAAGCTTTTCAGATGGCTGTGTTAAAGAAGCTCCCTATTATTTACCTGGTTCAGGATAATGATTGGGGAATTTCAGCAACCGGCAAAGAGATGCGCACCATGACGGCATACGAATATGCTGCGGGCTTTAAAGGTATGGAACGAATAAGTGTTGACGGTGCTGATTTTGTTGATTCATATAGGGGCATAAAGAGAGCGATTGAT
>DATCRE010000326.1:0-13164 GCA_036569145.1 Cyclobacteriaceae bacterium | reverse complement strand
TAGTTCCGTGCGCTCTATAAAACTATGAACAGAATAGAAACCTAAGTCGCGGAACTTAGTTCCGCTTACTCATCACTAATCCATGAACTCAATCTCAAGTAATCCTTTCGTTCCGGCGTAATCGCGGGCACTGCTGTAAAGGTAATCTTCAGGTTTATCTACAATGCCTTCTTTAACCGGGTTATCATGCACATACTCTAGCTTCTGATCTACCATTTCATTGCTAAATAATTCAACTGGATGATATTCGTTCTGCCAAAATTTATACTTGATATGTTTCGTGCTATTAAGGGCTGCCGACTTAAATAATCTTAAAAGCCAATGCTTTCTGCTCTCGGCATCATTACTTTCAATAGCACGGCATATATGCACAGAAGTGTATTTCTTAAAATCTCTGACAATCTCTTCAATGTTGTTCTCCCCTTTTCGACCAACAATAAGATGAATGTGGTTAGTCATTAAACACCATGCATAAATAATCAGTCCTTTGTTTTGCTGACAATGCTTTAATGAATTTACAATGATATCTTTATAATATTGCCGGGTAAAAACATCAACCCACTCTTCTACTGCAAAGGTTATAAAGTAAGGGCAGTCTTGATTGCGAATTTTGTATTTTTCGCTCATTAAAAAATCTTTTGAATAAAGTAAAGATAGGATTCTGGAACAAAGTTCCAGTCGGTATGTTGCTCATCTAACTACATTTCGACTTTAACGCACGGAACTAAGTTCCGCGCGAGAACAAGCAAAATCAAATAAAGTTCTAAAAAATTACAACACTTAAATCAAGTGTTTTATTGTGAAAGCTCTTCCTGAACCTGATTTTAAATACCGTTCAAATTCGTATGCTTTGTAACGATCAGGGAATGAGCAACACCATAATAGCTTTACCGGAAGATGTGGTTTTGTTGATGGTACATATCCTTTGGAGTGTCGTGTGAATCGTTCTTTACATTGATGGTACAACCTACGTAACGTTTACCATTATTCATTTCGAGAATGTAAACGTAAAACCACATGCGCTTTAAAAACTTTGAAAATGGGATAAAAAATAAAGGCGGACTTCGTTCGCCGAAGCCCGCCTGAAAATAAATTTGTTTCAGCGATCAGAATATACCTAACCGATGAATGCCCGCCTACGCTGAAGCTTCGGCGGGCGAAGGCGGAGAGAGCGGGATTCGAACCCGCGATACCCTTTCAGGTATACACACTTTCCAGGCGTGCTCCTTCAACCACTCGGACACCTCTCCTTTTTCTGATTGATCTTCCAATTACGAGTCCATTTACAGGCGCTCGTAAACCGGGGCACAAATAACTCAATAAAATAATGGCTTTGCAATACCCATTTGTATTAAACTGACATTTCTCCTGCAATGGACTTTCCGATGACTTCCTTCGTCTTTTCAACGCCTTTCTCGCCCAGCAGAATCATAAGCTTGGTTACGGCGGCTTCTGTTGTAAGATCATCGCCACTAATCACACCAATCTCAAGAAGGTTTTTGCTTGTAGCATAGCGGCCTTGCCACACTGTACCACCTGGGCATTGCGAAACATTAAGAATCAGGATGCCTCTTTCGATGGCTGCTTTTAACTGGTTGATCAGCCACGCTATGGTTGGTGCGTTGCCTGAGCCAAATGTTTCTAATACAACAGCTTTCAGGTTGGGTGTATTGAGTATAGCCTGCACGGTTGCTTCGTTGATGCCCGGAAACAATTTGAGAATTGAAATATTCGTATCAACGGCTGAATGTACTTTCAGCGTTTTTGTTTTATCTGGTTTTTGAATGACGGCAAAGTTGTAATCAATCTTTACACCGGCTTTTGCCAACGGTGGGTAGTTACCCGATTCAAAAGCATCGAACTGCATACTTTCTACTTTCTTTGAGCGATTGCCACGCAACAGTTCATAATCGAAGTAGATACAAACTTCAGGTACTAAAGCCTGATCATCTTGTCGGGCAGAGGCAATATCCAGGGCTGTAATCAAATTTTCACGTGCATCTGATCGTGCTTCGCTTATCGGCAATTGTGCACCGGTAAATACAACGGGTTTATTCAATCCTTCAAGCATAAAGCTCATCGCTGAAGCAGTGAACGCCATCGTATCGGTGCCATGTAAAACTACAAAGCCATCATGCGAATCGTAATTCTCCTCGATGATTTTACCCAGGAGTTGCCAGTGACCGGGGTTGATATTCGACGAGTCAATCGGGTTCTCAAATGAAACTACTGTTAACTGCAACGCCAGGTTTTTCAATGCCGGGAGGTGTTCAAGGATCAATCCAAAATCAAAAGGAATGAGAACGCCATCCTTGTCGTACGTCATTCCAAAAGTACCACCGGTGTAGATAATCAATATATGTGATCGTGGTTTACCAGAAGGTGTATTAATTATGATTTTCTTCAAGTTCATCGTCACACAGATTTAAAAAGATTCAACGCATTTTGAGAGGTTGCATTTTTTACTTCATCCACTGTTACCCGTTTAATCTCGGCAATCTTATCGCCAACGAGTGGTATATAAGCTGGCTCATTTCGCTTACCGCGATGTGGCACGGGAGCAAGATAAGGGCTATCGGTTTCTAAGACCAGATTTTTCAAATCAATATCAGGCAGAACTTTATCAAGTCCGCCATTTTTAAAGGTTGAAACGCCACCGATGCCTAATAGAAAATTAAGTTTAATAATCCGTTGAGCCTGCTCAACATTACCGGAATAGCAATGGAAAATTCCCGTAAGCGTTCCATCCTGGAGCTGCTCTACGAGCGCAATAGTTTCGTCAATGCTTTCGCGACAATGTATAACGATAGGAAGTTTATATTTCTTTGCCCAGTTCACCTGGATAGTGAAAGCTTCCTTCTGCTGTTCCCAGAAAGTTTTATCCCAATACAGATCCGTTCCGATCTCTCCTACCGCAGCAAACTTGCGTTTGGAGAGCCAATCCTCAACGATATAAAGCTCACGTTCAAAATCCTTATTAACAGAGCACGGGTGAAGCCCCATCATAGCAATGCAAGTACCACCCGACCGGCTCTCTAACTCCATCATACCATCAATGGAGGCGTGATCAACGTTAGGCATAAAAATGCGGCCTATGCCCTGCTGTTCGCAACGGACCAGCATGTCTTGCCTGTCGTCGTTAAATTCTTTAGAATAGATGTGAGCGTGGGTATCGATCCAATAATTCATTGTGGTGGTTAATAAAGACCACAAATATCTATATTCAAATGATATCAACTAAAATAAATCAATATTTGATTGTACATAAAAAATGAGGCACCTGACCAGAAGGAACACGTATATCGGATGGAGTTTTTCACGCCGGAATAAGTTTAAGTATTGTCTATGTGTGTATTTTGTAATGACTTTAAAAGGTTAGGTTAAACGTTGGGGTATCTAAAACTTCAAAGCTGTATATGAACATTAATTCACTGTGTCTGAAAATGAGCATATTCAAAACGTTGATGATTATAATATCTCCGCTACCGTGTTGCATGCTCAACAACTAATCGCATAGCAGTAAAGAAGCAAGGCAAGTATGGTTTCACAAACAGGCAAGGCGAGCAAGTCATACCTTTTCATTATGATTTTGTCAGTAACTTTTCTTATGGCAGTGTTGCTGCTGTAACCATTAATAACAAATCAGGACTTATCAACAAGAATAATGAAATAGTAGCTCCTCTCATTTATGATGAAATAGGTTGGTATTTTGAAAATGGTCTTATCCGCGCAAAGAGAAATGGCAAAATTTATTTTTTAGATCCGCAAGGAAAAGAGCACAACAATTGAAACTCAAGCATCATTCTATTTAAAAAATCAGTTTACGATCCTCATAAATGCTATTGTACGGTAAGTGCCAGTGAACAAAATTGTGAACAAGACACCGAGATAATATTCGCCTCATGAAATTACACTTTCACCTCTTTATGTGATATTACCCATCTCGACTATCATCTTGACTAAAAGAAACTCACAAAACAAAATTTGTCAAGAGGCTTTTCTTTTAACGATCAACCTTCTAAAATTTTGTGATTAGTCATTATAGATTTAATTACTTTTTATCAATCAAGTTATCAAGGAAATGTAACAGAATTTCATTCTCATAAATCAAACTTCGTAACTACATCTAACTTGTTCTGCATTTACTCACAAAGACATTAAGTACCTGTACACCATTCTGTACACTTCTCAAAAAGATGGTGCAAAATGTTAACTCATACTTATCAAAACAGGCACTTGTATGATGTTTATCATCGTCTTACAACGTGTCTATATGCCTATTTTTCATACTATCAATATAGTATCTGCTTAGGATAATTTTTGTTGCATCGACTGCTGTTCTTCTCAATACGTTTGTAACGTTCGCTCACTATAAAATTTATAGCTGAGCATATCCGGAAGGATACATAACATATATGTTTTAGCAGGAGAAAGTTGGTGAAGGAGGTTATTACTTAATGCTTGTTTTTATGCAGAACCATTATATAAACTAAACAAACCAAAATCTATGTTACTAAAAAAAACAAATTCAAAATCGATTACAGTTTTATCTCTTCTTCTATTGGCTGGGCTTTCAGCTTGTCAAAATGAAGATCCAACTCCTGCACAAGCAACTTCAACAACACAAGCAGCTTCAACATCTACATCATCAGCATCGGCTGCTGTATATTGTACAGGACTTACTAAAAGTGTTGCCAGCACAATCAATGGTAAAAACAGCTCTGCTATTAAAGTAGCATTTCAGGAAACATACAGGGGATTCAGATTAAAGTTTGATGCTACTGCTAATACCTCTACCATTAAAAAGGCAGCGCATCATCAAATTGATATCATTGTAAACGGTGGCTTATCTGCCGGACTAAATGATATGCGTACAATCAAGGCCATCCTTTTCTATAAAGATGGTACAGACGATATCTTGTACGAAAACAGCTATGTATACATAAACAACCTGGGAGTATTTCCAAATATCGACAAGGATGGTGGTACAGTACTTTTTCATGAACTAAGCCACTACCTTAACGACAAGTATACTCCTGGTGGTATGTATAATACTAAATTGGTAAGCTTGTATAACGCTGCTGTTAAAAGCAAGAAATATCCTTCTGATGCTTACTCTATGGCTAACGCTGCTGAATATTTTGCAGAAGACATGTGCGCTTATTTCCCTGGACAAAAGAATTCAGCTCCTGCTACAAGAGCTCAGTTAATTTCCTGGGATCCGAACATGGCTAACTACATTAAAAGCCTGAAGTTTTAATTCTGATTCTTTAAACTCATGCCCGTAGCTGCATCGCGACGGCTAGGGCATGAGTAACAACAAAGGCTCTGCATAAATACTTTTGAAAGCGTTTAACTGAATCTTATTCGGTTAAACGTTTTCTCTTTCGCAAGAGTGCTTATGAAGATATTAGTCTTCTACAATTTCTTCATTGATTTCATTTCTTCTTTGCTGCCTTCTTTAATACTTATAGCAACACCACCACTGGCAGCCAGTTGTTGCTTCAGTATGCTTTTAGATGTTACCAGTACTTTGGTAATGGAATAGTTTTGAGGCTTTGAAGTATAGCTGGCATCTTTACCATCAGCATATATCGTAGCAATATAACTTTTGTTCGCAGGCAAAAAGTCAAAGGCTACTGTTGCTGTGCGCGGATTCTCATCGGTGATGCCACCAACATACCATTCATCTTTATCTTTTGCTTTACGCGCTATCGTAATATAATCACCGGGCTCTGCTTCTTTGATATAGCTTTCATCCCAATCAATGGCTACATCTTTAATAAACTGAAAGGCATCCGGAAAGCGCGCATAGTTCTCTGGCATATCAGCAGCCATCTGTAGAGGACTATACATGGTAACGTAATACGCCAACTGTTTTACCAACGTAGTGTTGACACGTTGTTTGCTTCCTGTTCCATAGTATGAAAGATCAGTTTGAAAAATACCAGGTGTGTAATCCATAGGCCCTCCCATCAACCTGGTGAAGGGAAGTATAGTTGTATGCTCCGGAGGCAAGCCTGTGCTAACCAGCGCTTCGTATTCAGTGCCACGCGCTGACTCTTGTGCAATCCAGTTAGGATACGTGCGGCAAAGTCCTGTTGGTCTTACAGCTTCATGACTGTTCACCATAATTTTGTAATCAGCTGCCGTGCGCGCCACGTGAATGTAATGGTTAATCATCCATTGACTATCGTGATGTTCACCACGCGGAATGATCGAGCCAACATAGCCTGTCTTCACAGCGTTGTAACCATTATCAACCATAAACTTAAAAGCCTTATCTAAACGACGCTCGTAGTTTGTAGCAGAGCCTGAAGTTTCGTGATGCATCATGATTTTGATTCCTTTAGAAGTCGCAAATCTGTTCAGCTCTTTTACATCAAAGTCAGGATAGGGCGTTACAAAATCAAACACTTCTTCCTTCCAGTTGCCGAACCAATCTTCCCAGCCTGTATTCCATCCTTCTACCAGCACAGCATCAAAGCCATTAGCCGAAGCAAAGTCAATATATTTTTTTACATTCTGGTTCGTTGCTCCATGCTTACCGTTAGGTGTTAGCTTGCTGAAGTCCTGATCTATCTTAACATTGTTTTCATCACTATAGGCCCATGTGCTTTTTCCTGCAACAAAATACTCCCACCATACGCCCATATATTTCACAGGCTTGATCCACGACACGTCAGCGTATGTACAGGCATCATTCAGATTCAGAATCATTTTTGAAGCAAGAATGTCTGTTGCTTTATCGCTTACAATAACAGTGCGCCACGGAGTTCTTGCATCAGTTTGCATGTAACCCTTATTCCCTACTCCATCAGGACAGAGGTGCGAGCTGAATTTAAAATCTTTCGCGTTAACGTTTAACGTCATCGCCGGATAATTAATCAACGCCGCTTCGTGAATGTTAATGTAAAGTCCATCGGCTGACTTCATCATGGATGGTGTTTGTACTGCAAGTTCTTTGATAGGTTGTTGTGCATGAATATTAATCGTTGCTTTCGACATCAATTGAGGAATTTCTGAAATCTTTGATGTGGTGTACTGATATTCATTCGTATCATAATCTCCAGGTATCCAGAAGATTTTATGATCGCCAGCAAGATTAAACTCAGTATGTTCTTCTTTGATAACAAAGTATTTCAATTCACTCTGCTTGGGAAATTCATATCGAAAGCCAAGGCCATCGTTGAATACACGAAAGCGAATTATCATGTATCTGTCCTTTTGATCTTTTTGACTGAGCATCACCGATAACTCATTATAATTATTCCGGATGGTTTTCTGTTCACCCCAAACCGGATTCCATGTATTATCAACAGTAGCCTGCTCTGACCTGGAAAGTGTAAAGCCATTCATAAAGGATGGCAACCCATTAAGTTCTATGCCAAGAGAACTTGCTTTGATCACAGCTTTTTGTTTATACGATAATTGATAAACCGGAACGCCATTTACAAGTTCAAACCTGAGTGACAGGTTGCCGTTGGGTGAGGAAATAGTCTGCGATGATGCTTTTAAACTGGCAGCACAAATACAGATGAGCAGTAATAATCTTTGCATAAACTACATTTCAATTTGCAGGCAATGTTAGTAAATGCAGGCCACTCGCTCTAGGAATAATTACCGGAATCGAAACCGGAACTTATGCAATAATGTTAGGCTCTTAATCTTTGTTGAAGGTTGGGCAAGGAATGAATCTCTCTTTCTTGCGCTTTGTAGTTTGCATGCCAAGATTCAATTTGTATTTCAAGGCTATCTCATGCGCGCCACCAGAGATAGGGCCCAGTTTAGAAACAGTAAGATCGTAGCTATAGGTTAAATCAACCTTGGTGAGTTGAAATCCAAGAATTACAATAATAGCATCCTGGTTAACATTATCTTTTGTGGTTTGCATAATGGGTATGCCTCTATACCACAATCCAATAACGATAGGCTCATAGAAAAAGTAAGTGCCTACATCAAGCTGATCAAATCTTCCCTGGTGTTTATAAACAAATGATGGAGCTATGGCAGCAATTCTGTCTTTCTTAAACACACCATGATATAGTGGTATTCTCACGCCACCATGAAAAGATGTCTTCACCGGAATTTCAGCTTGCTCTCCCAATAGTGATCTGTTAGGTCTGTTCAAATGTGCTGCTGAAAAACCTAACCAGAATTTACGTGTGTAGGTTAAAATGCCTGCACCCAGATCGAAGTAGTTTGTACTTTGAAGATTGGAGAAGACAGCGTCGTCTGTCGTACTGTTGCCTTTGCTATCAAAAGCCAGCTGATCGCCAAAAACAAGTTTGCTGAAATCAACACTTCGTGAACCAAAGCCAAAGTTCAATCCGGAAGAGAGCATCCATTTATCTTTAAGATGAACTTTATAAGCGTATTGAAAATTACACGTTGTCGATTTTAAATTAGCGGAGCCTGCCCTATCAGAAACAACCAGGAAACCAAGACCACTATTCAGTTGCTCCATGTTGTAATCATACGAAAATGCATACGTAACAAAACCGTTTGATACGTTAGGCCATTGATTTCTATAGTTCGAAATAAAGCGGTGATCGTTTGCTGTTCCACTGAAAGCCGGATTAAGATAAAGTGGGGCGGCATAATATTGAGCAAACTCCGGATCCTGAGCCCGGAGACTACTGAAATATAAAACGCATCCAATTAACAGTACAATTTTTTTCATTCGTCACCGTATCAAATTAATATCACCGACTTTCGTGACGGTTTGCCCATCTTCATATTTTGCTGTGATCTTGTAGACATAAACATCCTGCTCACAAAGTCTACCATTGAAGTAACCATCCCAACCATCTTCAGGGTTTGTTGTCTCGAAGAGCATCTGCCCCCAACGGTTAAAGACCATCATCTGAAAATTTGTAACGCCTCTCATCAGGGGTATAAACCTGTCGTTCTGACCATTGCTGCCCGGGCCACCTGTGTTTGGTGAGAATGCGTTGGGTATAAGCATTTCTCCTCCCCGCAAAACACGTACACCTGTTTTTGCTGATGCCGTATCTGTACATCCAAAGACTGTTGATGCAATCATGGTGACGTTAAATGTGCCGGGCTCTGTATAGATGTGTTCAGGCTCAAATTCAGTAGAAGTAGAAGCATCACCAAAATTCCAATAGTAAGAGTCTCCGCCAAATGTTTCATTCTTTGTAAAAAGTTTTCCACCGGGTATGTAGATAACAAGCGGCTTCAGTGCAAAGCCTGCCTGCGGTTTTTCATATACCTGTATGATTAATTCTTTTGTCTTAAATGCTGATTGTCCAACAGCATTGGATGCTGTAAGTGTTACCGTATAGACGCCTGGATCATAATAGGTATACGTTGGATTAACAGCATGCGATATTCCCTGGTTAATACCAAACTCCCATACATACGTTGATGGATCTGCGAATTGAGATTTGTTTGTAAACGTTACTGTTAATGGTGAACAACCTGCCGCTGGCCCATAGTCAAAATCTACAACGGGTACTTGTGGATTAATGGTAATAGAATTAACGGCAGTCTCACTGCAAAATCCATCTGAAACTGTAAGCGTTATTGTATAGGTACCAAACGTTGCGTATGCATGATTGCCAACATTCGGATCGGAAGAGGTTGCTGATCCATCGCCAAAATCCCAGGTGTATGTCCATGGGCCGGGGTTAGTAGTATTTGTAATCGTAACTGTAGTAGTTGGATATGTTTGTGTCTGCACGGCGGGCGTTGCTGTAAACGAAGCATTGATATTGCCAAGCTGAGGAACAACGAGTGACTTTTTTGTAACAGGACTCTGGCAGTTAGCAAAGTTGGTTGTTGTTAAACTAATGTCAACAGGTTGATCGCTCGCCGTGCGCGTGAATTCATAATCAAATTGCTCACCCATTGTTGTTGAGTTTACAATCGTAACTCCATTCTGAACAATAATCCATCGATATTGAATCAAGCCTTGTTGAACAGCTTCAACATGGTATTTCTTATGACTGCAATCTGTTGTTGGAAGTTCCGTGATGGTGAAGTCAGAGCTTGGCACAGGGTTTATGCGTATCGTTCGTGTTGAATCGCCCTGGCATCCGCCGGATAATTTTGCCCTGAGTGTTACCGAGAAATTGACGATGGCTTGTGTTGCATTAACAAAGTTATACGTGAACGTTGGATCTGTACCTGAATCTACTTGTGCGAGAATTCCATTGGCATCGCTTACCTCCCACTGATAATCGGACGGGTTGAGTGATTGAGTTTCTGAATCGGCTGCAAAGTCAACGGAGACTGGCGAGCAGTTATCATCAAACGGAGAATAGTTAGCAGAAACAAATCCGGCGTTGGGTCCGGGATAAATAGTTATTGTAGTTGGTGCAGATATTGTCTCACAATTATTCACAGTGACTACCCGCAGGCGAACATCATAGGTTTTGTTAGCCAGTGTTGTGTTCTTGAATTTTCGAACGTAGGTATTGGTAAAGCCAGGTGATGTTGGATCCTGAATTAAATCTGTTTTATAGCCAGAGCCATCATTAACTTCCCATATAAATTGCTTTACCGTTACTCCCGCGGGTTGCGTGGTAACACTGTTATTAGTGAGCGTTACACTCAATACACTACAACCTGAGGGTGTATTGGCTGTAAAGTTTGCAATGGGTTTTCCATCTACAATTACATTTTGTTCATAGATAGCCGAGCAGCCTCCGAGGTCTGTTGTTACACGAAGAGCAACACGGTAAGTTCCGGCAGCACCTAGTGAATAACTAAACGATGTTTGATTATCTAGCGTGGGATCTTTTGTAAACGTTGTGCCATCATAGCTCATGTCCCACTCACGCATTATGATTTGTTGTCCACCCGTGCTGTTGAGTGTTGAGAGATCAGTAAATGTTGTTGAGCTTCCTTCACAAACATTGTTAAAGGTAAAGTTGGGCTTTGGTTTTTCGAACACACGTATCTGAACTTCATCTGTTGATTCGCATGCTGTGAGATTATCACGCACAATTAATTTGACACGATATGTTCCTACGGCTGTGTATGTCTGATCAAGTGGAGTGAGTTGTGTTGTTGAAAAACCTCCACCTGCAGGCTCTTGTCTTACAATAGCATTATTCTGATCATAAAACTCCCAGCGCCACCGGGTTGAAGCCGTAACGGTACCAACAGAAACATCATTGAAGCGCGCCTGGAAATTAGTAAGCGGTGCCGTTACTTCCTGGCAGAAGTCAGGCGAGATTACATTTCCTGAATTATCGGTGATGCTTATTTTTGCAACCAGTGATGGGGATATAGTTATTGTTGTTTCAAAAATTTCTTCACAGTTTCCTGCGGCATTGGAATCCTTTACACGCAGCCTGATGAGTTTCTGTCCTGCTGTCGCAAAGCTATGCGTTGGATTTCCGGCGTGTGTTACAAAAGGTGAACCTGTACCTGCGCTATTATCGTAAAGCTCCCACGTATTGTAAAACTGCGCACCTGCTATAGCGGGTGTGTTGTTGTCGAAGTAAATATCATCGCCAATACAAAATGTAGTTTGAATGGGCCCACTTGAGTTACCAAGCTTTGTTACAAACTGGGGCTGCGGCGCTTCTACAATAACAATGTGTGCAGTAGCAACCTGGGGAGCATTGTCGCCATTGACGGGATCAGCAGGATTTAGCGCACCGTTAGCAAGATTGTTATCATAAGGATTACATTGATTCCAGTTCTTCAGTGTTATTTCAAATTCTTTACCAATATCAGCAACAGCAGTAGCGGGCACATGCACCGGTAAGCTTACTTCACCTGGTGATAACACGGGATATTTTGGATTCCTTAATGGTGCAGGATCTAAATATGGAAATGAACCTGGAGTGATGCTGTTTATCTGTATGCCCGGAATAAATGGTGGTGTACCACTTCCTGTTCCATAAATCCATTGAATCCATCGTGCTTCATTGTTTTCGCGTGTAGCACGTGGATAACAATTCCATGCACTGTTATCGGTGAATAAAACATCGGTTGCAAAACCCTGGCATACTCTATACACGGCAGGATCAATAGAGATCACATCGTTGGTCCAGACTACTACCTGCGTGTTTACAGGAACGACACTGCCTCTTGGATTACAGGAGTTACTGGCATCTATAGTAACATCATAACCACAGGTAGAAGCAGCATTGGGGTATGTATGCGTTAACGTAACACCTGTTGCACCCATCGCAGCATCTACTTGTTCTTCGGGTGTATTATCACCCCAATCAACATAATAGGAAGTTGCTGCTTTGTCTGCGTCCAGAAAGTCAGTTTCAATTTGAACAGTAAAAGGTGCACAACCCCGGCTGCTGGTTAAAAAATGAAACCCGGGCTCCATAATCTGGCATTGAGCTTTTATTTCATGCGAAATAAAAACCAGGGCAACACAAAATAACGCTGGTAGAATTCTCTTAATGTACATCCTTTAAAATGAAAAAAGATTGCTCCAAAATCACGGCCAACCATCTAAGTGAATTTTCTAATAGAGACAAAGGAAACCGCTTTCAAAGTGGAATTTTGATTCATATCGGTAGGAGGAATTATACCGGAATGAACGACGGATACGCAGGTTAAAATTTTTCAATTCCAAAATCCCTCCTTGCTGTTAAATGTAGGACATGGAATGAGTTTGTATTTCTTTTTCTTTTGCGATGATCGCGTGGAAAATTCATATATGATAGAAATCTCATGCGCGCCACCTGAAACACTCTGCACATGCGAAAGTGTGAAGTCATAACTATAACCCACATTGAAGTTCTTAAAGTACAATCCCAGCATGAGAATTAAAGCATCCTGGCTCACAGAATTCGAAACGTCTTTCTGATAAGGTTTGCCGCGATACCACACGCCTATTGAAACCGGATCGATATGATAGTTTACACCTAAATCTAATTGCGAAAAGCTTGAACCCTGCATTCTGTAAATGATGGAAGGTGTTAAATATTCAATGCGTGTTGCTTTAACAGATTTATGCAATGGTATTCTTGCGCCAGCATGAATGGAAGTTTTCATTGGCAACCGACTTACATCGCCAAGCACGGATAAGTTTGGTCTGTTGAGATGAGAGAATGAAGCACCAAACCATATCTTTTTACTGTACAATAAAAATCCCGAACCAACATCGGTATAATGCCGCTGGCCAATAGAGTTTTGTTCAGGATCAACTGAAGTGTATGAACC
>DATCRE010000325.1:0-6721 GCA_036569145.1 Cyclobacteriaceae bacterium | reverse complement strand
TCACACTAATCCTGTTTCATTCTTTGATACTATAAATTATTGTCGCCGCAATTACTCAACGGTTACTGACTTTGCTAAATTTCTAGGTTGATCGACGTTACATCCTCTCATAACAGCAATGTGATAAGAAAGTAATTGAAGTGGTACAACAGAAACCATGGGCATCAATGCTTCCTGAACGGCAGGCACTTGTATGGTGAATTCAGACATTTTAGGAATGTGTTCATCACCTTCTGTTACAATAGAAATAACACGGCCTTTGCGAGCCTTTACTTCCTGAATATTGGACACTACCTTTTCGTATGAACTATCTTTCGTAGCAATGAACACCACAGGCATTTCTTCATCTATAAGTGCAATGGGTCCGTGTTTCATTTCAGCTGCAGGATAACCTTCTGCATGGATGTATGAAATTTCTTTAAGCTTCAATGCTCCTTCTAGTGCCACCGGAAAATTATAACCTCTTCCGAGGTAAATAAAGTTAGGAGCATCCTTAAACGTCTCCGCTATTTCTTTGATCTGATCATTGAGTAATAAAGCTTTCTCAACTTTGGCAGGAATGTTTTCCATCTCTACCAACAACTCGTGAAATTTCTGCTCAGTGATAGAACCTTTTTTCTGTGCGACGATAAGTGCTATCTGGCTCAACACTGTAAGCTGTGCAGTGAAAGCTTTTGTACTGGCAACACCAATCTCCGGACCAGCGTGTGTATAGGCGCCAGCGTGCGTTGCACGGGCAATGGAAGAACCAACTACATTACACACACCGAAAATAATAGCACCTTTTGATTTAGCCAGCTCTATAGCTGCCAATGTATCTGCCGTCTCTCCGGATTGCGAGATGGCGATAACAACATCGCCTTCACGAATAATAGGATTTCTATAACGAAATTCAGAAGCGTACTCGACCTCAACAGGAATGCGACAGAACTCTTCAAAGAAATATTCGGCCACAAGGCCGGCATGCCATGATGTTCCACAGGCCACAATAATGATACGATCTGCATTAACAAGCTTGTTTACATACTCACGTAAACCACCAAGTATAAGCCGACTAGTACTTGAATCTACACGACCACGCATACAATCACTTATAGAGCGAGGCTGTTCAAAAATTTCTTTCAGCATGAAGTGGTCGTAGCCACCTTTTTCAATGGCTTCCAGTTCCAGATCAACGGTTTGGATATAAGGCGTCAGCGGCAAGTTAGCTGTGTTCTTGATGCTAAGAACTCCATCATGAATAACAGCAACTTCCTGATCGTTTAGATAAACTACTTCGTTGGTATATTCAACGATGGGGGTAGCATCTGAAGCAAGAAAGAATTCATCTTTACCAACGCCTACAACCAACGGACTTCCCTTGCGTGCTGCCACAAGCAACGTAGGTTCTTCAAGCGACATGATTACAATGGCATAAGCTCCAATAACTTTGGTGAGTGCAAGGCGTACAGCTTCTTCAAGACTGCAGTTTTCGTTGTCCTTAATATCTTCAATGAAGTGAATAAATACTTCTGTATCCGTGTCGCTAAAGAAAACATGACCTTTGCGGATCAGATCTTGCTTTAGTGCGCTGTAATTTTCGATAATGCCATTGTGAATAATAGCCAGTTTTTTAGTAGCTGAATAGTGTGGGTGAGCATTTGTATCATTAGGTTCACCATGAGTGGCCCAACGCGTGTGGCCTATACCGATGGTGCTATCAAGATTTTTACCCTTTAAGTATGTTTCAAGCTCAGATACTTTACCTTTCTTCTTATAAACATTTAAGCCACCGTTAAGCAGGGCAATGCCGGCACTATCATAGCCGCGGTATTCTAATCTCTTTAATCCTTTGATAATTACATCCTGAGCCTGACGATGACCAATATAAGCTACAATTCCACACATAATCTTTAATATTTAACACTAAAAAAGTGCACAATTTTACGGCCTTTTATTGAGAAAGTAATCACTGGAACACACACTACACACAAATAATTATCAGGCAGTTATGGCTTTAAAAATCATAGTTGGCAACCCGTTGGAAGTGTTATCGAACACAAAGGGATAATAATAACTATACAGAAAAAGACAGCGATAAAATATTGATGAAGAAGTGTATGAAAAAAGATTTTAAAACTGATTTTTATTTTTTGGCAACGTCTATAACCTTGTTCCAGACACGAAACAGATTCTTGCTACAGATCTTTTCAATATCCTTCTCGTCATAGCCGCGTTTGAGAAGAACATAAATCAAATTAGGATAAGATGACACGTCCTTCAAACCCAACGGAAGACTATCACCTACACCATCATAATCAGAGCCAATGCCAACGTGATTAATGCCAACGAGCTTAACAACGTGGTCTATATGATCGGCCACTCGCTCAACATCAGAGAAAAGCTCTTTGTGTTGTTTACCAAATTTTTCAATGATAGGTTGAGCAGCTTCATCCGCTGATGTAAGACCTTTTGCTGTCAATTGTTTTTCAAGTGAATCACGAAGAACATGATTTTCACGGGCAACAGCATCAAGAAATGACGCACCAAAATTTATTTGTATCACGCCTCCGTTTTTTGCCAGAGCTTTAATCATATCATCAGTCATGTTTCGTTCAAAACCAGGAGTGTAATACCGGCATGAAGAGTGAGATGCAATGAGCGGAGCCTTGGTAATTTTTAGTACATCATAAAAAGTACTGTCAGAGACATGAGAGATATCAACCATAATACCAAGCCTGTTCATTTCAGCAACAACTTTTTCACCAAATGGACTGAGGCCGTTCCATGTATGTAAAGTATCGTATGATGAATCACAAATCTGATTATCCTTGCCATGTGTCAGCGTGATATAACGAACTCCACGATTGAAGAAATAATTTAGGTTAGCAAGATCGTTACCAATGGGAGCTCCGTTTTCCATTCCGAATGGCAGTGAGATTTTGCCAGCTTTAGAATTCGCCTTGATTTCAGATGGTGTTCTGGCCAATGCAAACTTATCAGGTATAGCCTTAGTAATTCCTTCAATCATATCAATGAGTGAATCGGCCAATGCTTTTCCATGATCAGATTTTAGTTGATAAGATGATGGAATATAAATAGACATGAAAGGAGCATCAAGTCCACCTTTCTTTGCGCGTTCATAGTCGAAATCTCCATCTGTAGTTTTAATAGGTATTCCCAGGTATTCGCGTTCAAGTCTGAAGTGTTTCACCTTCAACCGAGAAGGAAGATCAACATGACTATCGACGAGAATATACTGATGTGCGAGTTTGCTGGCATACACATGTAGTTCGCTATCGGTCATTCGATCGACAGGTCTTTTTTTATCAAATGATGACAAAAGAATTATAACCGTGAGACTAATTATTAACCTGTAATATTTCATGATTCATGCTTTAATAAGAAATTTGCATAAAATTAAAAGTGTAAACAAGGGTGTTATAGCTCACACACACATGGCACACCTGACACACTGAAAAAATGCAAGATCAAAGTGCCTATAAGATCAAATTAAGTAGTGTAAAAAGTAATTACATTATCAATAAATCTTTTAATCGTATAACTTCGCGGTGAATTCTGAGCTTCCTGTTTTTACGCGTAAGCAACTGGCTTTACGGAATGGTCAGGACAAGCCTGAAATCTGGGTGGCACTGAAGGGTGTAATTTATGATGTAACGACATCGCGGTTATGGAGGGATGGTAAACATTATGAACATTGGGCAGGGCAGGATCTCACACATGAATTGAAAGATGCACCACATACCGAAAAGGTGTTTGATAAATTTAAAGTCATCGGTAAGCTAACAGAGTAAATAATAATTAGATATAAAATAATACCTCACAAATGATTCTTATTGCAGACAGCGGAGGCTCTAAAATAGATTGGAGACTCATTCAAAAAAACGGTTTAGTTGATCAGGCGAATTCTGCCGGATTTAATCCATATTATCAGAATATTGAAGACCTGAAGAAGAATGTAACTGAGTCTGTATTGCCGAAGGTGAATGAAAAGGTTAATAAAATCTTTTTCTACGGTGCTGGTGTTTCATCCGTTAAGAATCAGCTTACCATTAAGAGTGCTTTTATGGAATTTTTTCCAGAAGCACAGATTGAAATCGGTTGGGATTTGCTGGCAGCAGCGCGTGCACTTTGTGGGCACGAGCCTGGTATTGCCTGCATTATGGGTACGGGTTCTAATTCATGTTTATATGATGGCGAAAAGATAGTTGCCAATGTTGCTAACTTGGGTTGGATACTTGCTGATGAAGGATCGGGTGCTGACATTGGTATGAAGTTTCTGATTGATTATCTGCGTGAGAAAATGCCAGCTACAATTGCAGAACAATTTAAAAAGCGTGTTCCACTATCGCGTGAAGAATTTCTGGAGAAAGTATATCAGCAAGAAAGACCAAGTTCATTCCTGGCGAGCTTTGCCAGATTTATATTTCAACACTTAGACAATCCGTACTGCTATAAGTTGGTTTACGATAGCTTTGCAGAGTTCTTTGAGAACAACGTGATGAAGTATGAAAATTATAAAAATCTGAAAGTACATTTCACAGGTTCCATTGCATTCTACTTCAGCGACATCCTTCGCCAGGTGGCAAACGATAAAGGCATTACTGTTAAGAATATACTGGAAGGACCTATCGCCGGACTAACACTATTCCATCAGCATGATCTTTCATGAAAGGATGGTGTGTTTGGATAATACTATTTGCTAGCAATAGCGTAGTTGCACAAACGCATCAACGTTCATCAGAGATTATAGATCGCATTTCAGAAGCAATATGTAAATGTATTAATGAAGCTTTGCTCGATGTTGATGATGAAGTGAGAGAGCTTGTAGGTTATGCGTTGTTAGATTCAGTTAATGGATCACAGCACATTCAGTCTTACCTGGAAAACGCCACGCCCGAAAGAGCGGCAGAAGTTATGCTGCAACTACAACATTTTGGTGCATTAGATTCTGAGATGAACACCTGTGTAAGTGAATCGGCCAATATTAATCAACATCTTAAATTTGAACTGGACGATCTCGCCAATATTGAGCGTGGCATTGTGTTATCGGATTTTCAGAGTAATGAAAAAACTATTGAACGAATACTCAATAATCTGTTCATCCTGAAAGGGTGTGAATTTGCTCATCAATTCATTAGGTTTGGTGTAGAATTAAAAAAGCAGTGACAACGACAGAATCAACATCGCAATATGACAATCTTGAACACATGAGTGTTCAGCAGTTGTTAGCCAACATTAACAATGAAGATAAATCTGTGCCTCTTGCTATAGAAAAGGTATTGCCTTCCATCGAAAAGCTCGTTCGCGTTACAACGGAGAAAATGAAAGCCGGTGGGCGACTGTTTTATATTGGCGCCGGTACCAGTGGCAGGCTTGGTGTTGTTGATGCTTCTGAAATACCTCCAACCTATGGTGTGCCACACGGCAATGTAATTGGTCTTATTGCAGGCGGCGATACTGCCATTCGTAAAGCTGTTGAAAATGCAGAAGATGATGTCGAACAAGCCTGGAAAGATTTACTGATTCATAAGATCACAAGCCAGGATGTGTTGATTGGCATTGCAGCATCTGGCAGAACACCTTATGTGATTGGTGGTGTAAAAGAAGCGAAAACTCATGGTATAATAACTGGATGCATTACATGCAATTCAGATTCTGAACTAGCTAAAAATGTAGACTATCCCATTGAAGTTGTAGTAGGACCTGAATTTGTTACAGGCAGCACGCGTATGAAAGCAGGCACGGCGCAAAAGCTGGTGTTGAATATGATCTCTACTACAGTCATGATTAAGCTTGGTAAAGTGAAAGGCAATAAAATGGTAGACATGCAACTCTCCAACAAGAAACTTGTCAATCGTGGTGCTAACATGATTATGGAAGAATTGGGAATAGGTCATGCAGAAGCAGAGCAACTTTTACTTCAATATGGATCTGTTCGTAAAGCTGTTGACAGCAGAAAGAAATAATGCAGAATATTGTACCCTATCATAATTGGCTACGATACTATGATTCAGCTACAGACGTGCGCTCACCTTTCTTTGGGAAAGAGTACAACTACGATTTGTACTCAGAAACTATTTACGGTTATTACATAGATCCTGCCTGGGATGGCATTGGTTCTGAGACTCTCTACATCAAGATTCTGTTTGCCGATTATGATGCCGGCTATGTAATTATTGAACTTATGGGTGAATGGAATGATGCGATCAACAATGACATCATGACATTGAAACGGAATATCCTGGAGATTCTGAATCAGGAAGGTATCAATAAATTCATTCTTATTGGAGAACACATTCTGAATTTTCATGGCTCAGACGATAGCTATTATGAAGAATGGTTTGAAGATGTAGAAGAAGGTTGGATTGCTGCAGTTTCCTTTCCTGATTTCATCCAGGATGAATTCAGAAAATATCATATCGATCATTACGTCCACATGAGTGGAACACTTCAGATCGAGAATTGGCGAACGATGCTACCGGTAGTTTTTTATGAGTTGATCTCAAGCCTTATTCAAAGAAGACTTAATTGAACATCACTCACCAGCGCATCAATAGGTACGAGATAATTTTTTTTCGATTTTATTTCCTTACAGATAACACGAGTACGTCTCAGCTTGCCTTTAGAAAAATATCGGCCTTGAAGTTTGAAAATACTACCTTCCGGAATTTCAGATAAGGCCACTTGTTGTTGATAATTGTGGTCATACAAACGGAAA
>DATCRE010000324.1:0-2305 GCA_036569145.1 Cyclobacteriaceae bacterium | reverse complement strand
GCCTTAGGTGTTGACGGATTTCGGCTGGACGCTATTCCATATTTATTTGAACGTGATAATACGAACGGTGAAAACCTTCCGGAAACGCACGCCTTTTTAAAAATGGTTAGAAAATATATAGACGATCGTTATCCAGGGACGGTCTTGCTGGCAGAAGCCAATATGTGGCCGGAAGATTCTACCTCCTACTTTGGCAAAGGTGATGAGTGCCACATGAATTATCACTTTCCATTAATGCCTCGCATGTATATGGCACTGCAAATGGAAAACCGCTATCCTGTCCTGGATATATTCGATCAGACTCCCGCAATACCCGATACTTGTCAATGGGCAATATTTCTGCGCAACCATGATGAGCTAACACTTGAAATGGTAACAGATGAAGAACGTGATTACATGTATCGTGTTTATGTAAAAGATCCCAAAGCCAGAATCAATTTGGGTATAAGACATAGGCTTGCACCGCTTATGAATAATAACCGGAAGAAAATAGAGCTGTTAAATTCTTTATTGTTCTCTCTACCAGGCACACCTGTTCTTTATTATGGAGATGAAATTGGTATGGGCGATAATTTCTATTTAGGTGACAGAGATGGAGTACGCACTCCTATGCAATGGTCGTCTGGCAGAAATGCAGGATTCTCTGATGCTAATCCTCAAAAACTTTATCTTCCTTTAATTCAGGATATAGATTATCACTACGAATCCTTAAATGTAGAAATTCAAAATAGAAATCCTTCATCGTTGCTTTGGTGGATGAAACGAATCATTGCTAAACGACGTCAGTATAAATCTTTTGGAAGAGGCGATATTAAATTCATCAATTCTGAAAACACAAAGATTCTTGTCTTTACAAGAAATTATGAAGATGAAACCATGCTCGTAGTTGCTAATCTTTCCCGGTATGCACAACCGGTTACACTGGAGCTACAAGAGTATGCCGGCAGAACGCCAGTTGAGGTAATCAGCAAAAATAAATTTCCTTCGATAACGTCTGAGCAGCCTTACTTTCTTTCACTGAGTCCATACGAGTGCCAGTGGTTTTTGCTTGAAAAGAAATCTGTGCCTGAAGGCGGTGAAAAGAAATATGTAGAACTTATTTTAAATGAATGGTCTGAGCTAATGCAAAAACCAATTTTAGCCCAATTGGAAAATAGTATATTGATTCCCTATATAAAACAGCAACGTTGGTTTGGAAGCAAAGGACGCCTGATTGAATTGCTTAGAATTATTAAGGTAGCAGAAATTCCAGTTCCTGATTATAACGCATACATTTTATTAATAGAGGTCAATTATCAGGATGGTTTGCCCGAATTATATCAACTACCTGTAACGTTTATTTCTGAAAGCCAGGCAACAGAGCTAAAAGACCTTTATTCACAATCTATAATCGCTAAGATAAAGATTGATGTTGATGGTTTTTTGCATGATGCTATTTATAATCCAAAATTCACGATCGCATTGCTTAAGAACCTGATCGAAAAAGAATTAATAGATCTGCCTGACAATACTGTGCTTACATTCTCCAGTTCAATCGGCAAAGAAGAAGTGAATGTTGAAAGTGAAAACTTCAAACCTAAAATATATAATGGCGAACAGAGCAATACTGCTGTAGTGTTTGGCAAAAGCTTGTTTTTAAAAATATTCAGGAAGCTTGATTACGTTATTAATCCCGATGTTGAGCTCTCTCAATTTCTTACAGAGGAAAGCAGGTTTCAGAATATACCCAAACTGTTAGGTACTATTAAATGGTTAATAAACAGAGAAAGTATTTCACTTGCCATGCTGCAGGAAGCTGTTCAACATAGTGGCGATGGCTGGACATATATTATTGATATTCTCGATGAAATAAATGAAAAGATACTGGCTAACCCGCAAGCAATTCAAGTAGCGGAAGAGATTGCAGCAGGTAGTCTTACCTTCGATCTGGAAAATGGTTTGCCGGATGAACTACACGAACTTTTTGAAGGCACTGTAATGGAGCACATAAGATTACTCGGTGTCCGGACAGCTGAAATGCACAAAGCTCTTGGACTCCGGAAAGATCTTCCATCGTTCTCACCTGAACCATATTCGCTGCATTATCAACGCTCATTGTATGCAGGACTACAATCTCTTGTGCGAAATACTTTTCACCTATTGCGGGCAAATGTTTCTAAGATTGGTGAAGAACTACAGGATGAGGTTAAACAGTTTTTAGATGCTGAAATCGAAATTCTTACCGTTTTTAAAAATATTTACAAACAAAAAATCAACGTTGTCAAAATAAGAAATCATGGAGACTTTCATTTAGGCCAGGTATTAT
>DATCRE010000323.1:0-2613 GCA_036569145.1 Cyclobacteriaceae bacterium | reverse complement strand
CCCGTTGTCTCCATGACGGGCATTGCATTCATCATCGTTGTCATTACAGCTTCAGGTAGAAACAGTCTGCTTGAAATAGGAATACTATTAATCTTAACATCTATCATCCATAATACTGCTGGATATACTATAGGATATTGGGCAGCACGATTATTCAAAATGAAAGAGAGAGACTGTCGCACAGTGGCCATTGAAGTAGGCATGCAAAACGGCGGACTCGCATCAGGCATAGCCAGAGAAATGGGAAAGCTCGCTACTGTTGGCCTGGCATCAGCCGTATTTGGTCCTCTCATGAATATTACTGGCTCTCTGCTGGCATCGTGGTGGAAAACCCGTGACCCTGATAATACTTCAAGCTCATGATGATGCATTTATTATCGGAGTGTTAACGAACGACAAAGCAGCCTGAAAAAATAATTTTATTTTACTGTAAGGGTCTGGCAGATGTTGCCTGTATTACCTTCATTATGATACCTCAGGATACTCCCACAGAGGAGATAAAGCAGCTAATATTAAGATTCCTTGAAGGAGAAGCTTCCGATCAGGATGTTTCTGACTTACAGGTTTGGTTACAGCAAAGTGCAGGCAACCGTTCATATTTTGATGAAGTAAACAATGCATACCAGGCATCAGTAACGCTTCACCGGTTTAATCAGCAAAAAATTGATCAGGCATGGTCAAAGCTTTCTTCACAAATAGAAACCGAACAGCCCGACAAAAAAGTAATCCATTTCCCCAATGCAAGTCAGTTTCCATTCTTAAAAATTGCCGCATCAATTTCTATTCTCCTGTTATCAGGCTTTCTGGTATTCTGGATGCTTGGCAAAAAAGAAACATTGCTCAATACAGTTGTTCAGAACAACGAGAGAAACAGCATTCAAATAGTATTGCCCGACAGTTCTGTTGTCTGGCTTAACTCTTACAGCTCACTGGTATATCCTACAGCATTCGATAAACAATCAAGAGATGTAACATTGAAAGGAGAAGCTTTCTTTGATGTTAAGAAAGGTAAAAAGCCTTTTATTGTACACACACAAAATATGCAGGTTCGTGTTAAGGGAACTCGCTTTAATGTTGAAGCCTATACAAATAATCCCAGTGCAAAAACAACGTTAGAAGAAGGTAAGGTTGAATTACTGGTAAACAACAGCAACAAGAAATACATTTTAAAACCAGGCGAGCAAATCATCTTTAATGCGCCACTCAACAAGATAAGCCTGAAAAAAGTAAAAGTTGACAACTTCTCAGCATGGAAAGAAAAGCAGCTTGTTTTTGATAACACACCCCTGGAAGAAATTATTCCCAAGCTCGAGAATCGTTTTAGTGTTGCTATTGCTGCCGATAAAGAATTAGCAACAACAGAACGACTCTCGCTTACTGTGCAAGATGAAACACTCGATGAAGTGTTAGAATTGATAAAGCTCGCATCACAATTGAAAGTTAAAAAGGAAAAAGGACAGATTATTTTATATGAATAAACAATAACAATAAGCCTTACATAAACCTCAAACTATGCATTGTATTTACGCTACCCAAAACAAGCATGTTTTTACCAGGCCGGTTATTATAAGCCTTGTAATTATATTGCTTCTGAACTGCCCCTCCGGATTCTTGCATGCTTTTTCACCAGAAGTTCAACATCTCCAGATTGAGTTGAGTCTTCATGAAACAACACTGAAAAAAGCATTGAAAGAAATTGAACGTCAAACAGACTATCATTTTGTTATGAATGATAATCGGTTGAAAGATGTAAAGAAAATTACAATAGACATCAAATCAGAAAAGATTGAAGATGTTCTTGATCAGCTTCTGCTCGGCACAAACATTACCTACAAGATCAGGAAGAAACAAATCACACTGATTCCTCCCGCATCAGAAGTTCAGTTGAGTCCAGATGTGCTCACAAGCTCACTCACAAGCGCGCGTGTCGGACTCTCTATCAATCCTGCTCTTCTTTCATTAACAGAATCTGCTGATATAAGAATTACAGGAAAAGTAAAAGATGATGCTGGCCAGCCTTTACCAGGTGTAAACATTCTTGTGAAAGGAACAACCGTTGGTACAACAACCGATACTAATGGTGAGTATTCCATTAATGTTCCTTCCCCTGAAAGCGTTCTGGTATTTTCTTTTATTGGTTATGCAACGGAAGAAATTATAGTAAACTCACAGACTGTAATTGACATGGTTCTTACACAAGACATTCAGTCGCTTTCTGAAATTGTTGTAGTAGGTTATGGTACACAAGAGAAGAAAGATGTAACAGGTTCCATTGCCACAGTAAAAGGTGCTGACCTTGAAAATCTTCCATCGGGTGGAGCACAACAAGCGCTCCAGGGAAGAATGTCAGGTGTAAACATTATGCGTAGTGGTGGTGCACCGGGCAATGCAGGTTCAATCCGTATTCGTGGTATCGGTACTGTAAATGATGCTGATCCTTTAATTGTAATTGATGGTATTGCCATGCCACCCGGCAGCAGCATGAACGATGTAAATCAAAATGACATTCAGTCAGTAGATGTTTTAAAAGATGCATCGGCTTCTGCTATTTATGGAACACGTGCTGCTAACGGTGTTATTCTCATTACCACTAAGCGCGGCAAGTTTGATAAT
>DATCRE010000322.1:0-6065 GCA_036569145.1 Cyclobacteriaceae bacterium | reverse complement strand
GCTTCGTTCACCAATGTAAATGTTCCTGAGATCAACGCCTGGCTGGCGATAACCGCTGCCATAGTAGCAATCACAATACCAATGATCAGAATTTCCTGGGGCATCATGGCGTAGAATGGAATTCTGTCGCCAAGTGATTTGCCTTGCTGATCGAGCAACCACGATGCCTGACCAAAGTAATTAGCGATGAGTGATATTTTTACAAAGGCCCAGCCTACCCTGATGTTTCCCTTGCCACAGTGACCTAAGTCGGAGTATAATGCCTCAGCTCCCGTAGTACATAGAAACACAGCGCCGAGTAACCAGAAGCCGCCTTCATAATGTGCTATTAAATTCCATGCATACATGGGATTAACAGCTTTTATAATTTCAGGGTGATGAGGAATTTCAACAATGCCAATAACAAGAATGAAGAAGAACCAGAAGGTCATGATCGGACCAAAAGTTTTGCCAACAACATTGGTACCGAACTGCTGGAAAATGAACAGCAGCACCATGATGGCAATAACAATGGTTACAGTAGGAATTTCAGGATTGAGAATGAGCAATCCTTCAACAGCAGAAGATACACTAATGGCGGGCGTTATAAATCCGTCAGCTATAAGTGTACAACAGCCAATAATAGCTGGGAAAATAACCCATGCCGCTTTATATCGTCGCACTAATGCATAGAGTGCAAAAATTCCACCTTCACCTTTGTTATCTGCATTAAGTGCGAGGTAAACATATTTTAATGTTGTAACTAACGTAAGCGTCCAGAATATACAGGATAGTCCGCCCAATACTAACTCTTCTGTAATGATTGTATTTGTGCCCATGATGGCTTTAAATACATAGAGAGGAGAAGTTCCAATGTCGCCGTAGATAATGCCTAGAGATACGAGAACACCAGCAGCTGAAAGGGGTGTTTCGTGTTTACTTGATTCTAACGGTGCCATTTACTTTTTGAAAGGATAGTATGAGTATATATAATTTAACTGTGAACTTTGACATCGCTTATAACATCTCTATTACGGCTGATAATAAGTCTATTACTTTTATCGTATGAAAAGTAACTCCATATCCAGCTCAATAGTGTGAAGACCTTATTCCGAAATCCTATTAAAGAAATAAGGTGAATGAACATCCAGATCAGCCAGGCAAAAAAACCTTGAAATTTGAATGCTCTAAGATCAGCTACGGCCCTGTTTCTTCCAATTGTGGCCATAGATCCCATATCGTTGTATCGAAAGGGCTTCAATTCTTTTTTTGAAATTATTCGCTTAATGTTGCTGGCAACAAGTCTGCCTTGTTGTATCGCAGGCTGCGCCATCTGTGGATGACCGTTAGTAAATGCCGGATCGCCTTGCATAATAGCGGCATCACCGATAGCGAAAATATTATCATAACCTTTAACTCGGTTATACTCATCTACTATTATGCGTGAACCTTTTCCTATGGATTCAGCAGTGATGCCGTGGATAGGTTTACCTTTAACACCGGCCGCCCATATTAATGAACGGCTGATTAATTTTTCACCTGTATTGAAAGCTACTTCATAACCATCATACGATTTCACGGAGCAGTTAAGGTGAATTTTAACCCCCATCTTCAAAAGATATTCCTTTGCTTTCGCAGAAGCTTTCTCCGACATCCCGTTGAGAAGTTTGCCACCAGCCTCAACAAGGTGGATATCCATATTACTCAAATCAAGCTCTTTGTAGTCTTTTGGAAACACATGATTCTTTAATTCCGCAAGTGCGCCTGCTAATTCCACACCAGTAGGTCCGCCTCCTACAATCACAAAGTCCATAAGGCTGTTAACCAATTCAGGATCATCTGTAAGCAGCGCAGTCTCCAGATTCCGTATAATAGCATTTCGGAGCTTTATAGAGTCTGTTATGGTTTTCATGGAGAAAGCGTGTGTCTCCACGTCTGTCATTCCATAGAAGTTAGTTGTGGCACCATTAGCTATAACCAGATAGTCATAAGCAATACTGCCAATGGAGGTTTCAATACAATTTTCTTCGGGCTTTATAGAGATAACTTCGGCCATGCGAAAATAGAAGTCGTCTTGCCCTGAGAAACGTTTACGAAAAGGGAATACAATAGAACTAGTCTCTAATCCGGAAGAAGCAACCTGGTAGAGCAGGGGTTGAAAAGTGTGATAATTGTTTTTATCAAACAATACTACCTGAGACTTTAACCCTTTAAGACCCTTGGCAACCTCAAAGCCGCCAAAGCCGCCACCGATGATGATAATCCGAGGTTTGCCCAGGTCAGCAATACGCGTACGCGTGGTTATTAATTTGGGCATGAATCGTTTTTGATAAAAACGGGGGCAAATTTAATGCCCTTTAATCAATCACAAAAAGAAAACACCAGAATGTTCAAATTGTTAATTGTCGCCGTTAATGTGCATTCAACTCAAAAAAGAAAATATTTACCCACATAAACCCCTAAACACCAAAATCAAGGTTATTTTTGTTTCAAATAATCCAAATTCAACCTTTTATGCTGAAAAAATTAATCTATGTTTTACCTCTGTCAGCCTTATTGATAGGCTGCGATTCCAAGGAAAAAGATCAACTTAAGTCTCAGGTTGATTCCCTTAAAGTAGAATTGGAGACAAGCCAGAAGATGGCCGAAACGCTTACTGAGGTAGGAACGTTGATGGACTCCATCGACGCAAGCCGCCAACTTTTACGTGTTAACATGGTTGAAGGAACTACTTATGCTGACTATACTTCACGTATGAAGGATATCAACAGCTACGTAAAAGACACTCAAACAAAGATTGACGACCTTGAGGCTTCTTTGAAGAAATCTAAAGGTGCAGCTGGCAAATACAAGAAGATGGTTGAGACGTTAAAAGCTCAGCTTGCTGCTAAAGAAACTGAACTTGATACATTAAGAAAGACAGTTGAACGCTATAAGAGCGAGAATCAAAACCTGATCAGCACTGTTGGTATGCAGGAAGCACAAATTGCTGATAAGAACACTCAATTGGAAACTAAGCAACAAGAACTTGCATTGATCGAAGCCCGCATTCAGGAGTTAATGATCCAAAGCAAGATGACAGAAGCTGATGCTTACTATGCTCGTGGTCAGGCTGTGGAAGAAGCTGCCAACCGCACCAAGTTAGCGCCTCGCAAGAAAAAAGAAACATATAAAGAAGCTATAGAGCTTTATAAGAAAGCTCAGTCTTTAGGTAAGGCTGAAGCTCAAGCTAAAATCACTGAGTTGGAAAAGAAAATCTAAGCGATTTATTTCCCGTAAACAAGAAGGCCAGAGGCATTGCTTCTGGTCTTCTTTGTTTTGTATAGGTTATGTCTGTTTACGTTACAGTTGCAATCAATGCGCAACCATTAGATTTGATTATAAAAGAATTCTTAAAACCACTTCTTGTATTTAAAATACCTGAACATTCCTGCCACGATCAATGCCATTATTATCCAGACACCATAGTAGGCGTAGTGCCAATGTAATTCAGGCATGTAATCGAAGTTCATACCATAGACTCCTACAATAAATGTTAAGGGAATGAAAATGGTGGAGATGATGGTAAGTACTTTCATCACCTCATTCATGCGGGTATTCATGGTGTTGATATGAATATCCATAAGACTTGCTGTAAGATCTTTGTAAGTCTCTAACGAATCAATAACGTGAATAACGTGGTCGTATACATCCGAAAAGTAGGGGAGATTCTCCTCTTCAATAAGGTTGAATTCGTCTTTGATGATTTTACCAACGGCATCGCGCAACGGATATACAGCCTTGCGTAAATAGATCAGTTCCTTTTTAATCGCCTGAATTTTTCTGAATGTTTCTGTTGAAGGATTACGATGAACTTCCTCTTCAGTATCTTCAATCTGTTCGCCAATATTATCTAAGACGGTGTAATAATTGTCTACGATAATATCAACAAGCCGGTAGAACAGGTAGTCTGCTTTCTTCTTTCTCACTTTGCCCTGGTCGAGCCTGATGCGTTCGCGGAAAGGATCAAACATATCACCTTCTTTTTCCTGGAACGAAATGAGGTAATTGTTTCCTAACACGAAACTCATCTGCTCATAATCGATTTGGTTGCCCTCAATTTTGTAGAGCATTTTAAGCGTAAAGAAAAGATAATCATCAAACTCTTCAGCCTTAGGGCGCTGGTCATTCATGATGTCTTCAACCAGAAGCGTATGAAGATTGAAATGTGTTTGTAACTTCTCAATCATGGCCTGCTCATGAAGGCAATCAACGTTGATCCAGTTTACCTGTCCGGGTTGAAGTTGTTTAAGCAGTTCGTCAATGGGTAATTCATCATAACGGGTATACTGGGTAGGGGTATACTGTATCAGCTCAAGAATTACTTTTTCAGTTGGGATGTTTGCAGTGTTATTCATGAAGTGATAAGCCTGTTTACGACGTCAACTTTAAAAATAACAAAAATAATGGTTTGGCCACTTCTATAACTTGACTTGTCTGCCCGGGCAGCGATAACCTTAATCTATGTAAATAGTTAAGCTACAAGTTTTAGTTGTTTCAAAATCAATGCGTATTATTGCGCATCATGGCATTGACGTTAGACGAGATTAAAGCCCCTATTTCACGCGAAATGGATGATTTTGAACAAAAGTTCAGGGCATCTATGAAAACCCGTGTCTTACTGCTAGACAAGATCATGGGTTATATAGTGAAGCGCAAAGGGAAGCAGATGAGGCCCATGTTTGTTTTTCTGAGCGCGGGCACTTGTGGACCGATTAATGAATCTACTTACCGTGGCGCTTCGTTGATTGAATTATTGCACACCGCTACATTGGTGCACGATGATGTTGTAGATGAGGCAAATTACCGCCGGGGATTCTTTTCTGTTAATGCTCTATGGAAAAACAAGATAGCGGTACTGGTAGGCGATTTCCTGCTTTCGCGAGGCATGGCACTTTCTCTTGATAATGAAGATTACAACCTCTTAAGCATTGTTAACACGGCTGTGCAGGAGATGAGTGAGGGTGAGCTTTTGCAGATAGAGAAATCACGAAAACTTAATATCACGGAAGATATTTATTATGAGATCATCCGGCAAAAGACCGCTTCTCTTATTGCTTCATGTTGTGCTGTAGGAGCGAGTTCGGTAGGAGCCAGCAAAGAGGTAGTTAAGAGCATGCGACTTTTTGGTGAGAAGATAGGTATGGCTTTTCAGATTAAAGATGACTTGTTTGATTACGGTGAAATGGAGATTGGCAAACCTGTTGGTATTGATATAAAAGAAAAGAAGATGACGCTGCCTTTAATTTATGCTCTGTCCAAATCGGGTTGGCTTGAGCGGCGCAAAATCATCAGCATTGTTAAAAATCAAAGTGACAATCCTAAAAAAGTAAAAGAAGTTATAGAATATGTGAAAGGTTCAGGCGGAATAGAATACGCTCTTGAAGCAATGAATAGATTTCACAAAGAGGCATTAGATATTCTTAAACAGTTTCCTGACTCTGACTACAAGAAATCACTGGAACAACTTGTTCAATTCACAATTGATAGGAGTAATTAATTAGATTATTGCAAAACCTAACTCCTAATGACTAAGTAACTAATCGCTAATGACTAGCATTAAACTGTTACCCTTGCTCTCCCCGCTTCAAGCACAGCATAATCCTTCCAGGTTTTGAATGTTTGAGCGTCAAGTGTTTCAGATGCTTTTCCGGTGCTCTCAGGGATGTAATTTCCTTCATTCTCCCACCACTTCTTTGCATTTTCTCTGGCTGATTGCTTGTCGATACCTTCGAAAAGATTTATGCATGAATCAGAAATGATCCAGGGTTTGCTAATCTCGCTATACTTTTCAAAAATCATATTACGCATCTGCGTGCCGGATGATTGATTTTTAAAGTGCGATACAGTATAAGATAACGTTTCGGGTTCAGTCATAATCATGTCCCAATACTTTTTGGAAGCGACGATCTGTGCGGTAGTAAGCAGGTATCCAAATCCGGTTTCAATCTGTTCTTTCGTAATCGGGCATTTTGCCTGAATCTTCTTTTTCTTTTTGCCGAAGAGTGAGTCTAGGATAGCCATAATTTTAAGAGTTAGTTTTAGAG
>DATCRE010000321.1:0-2252 GCA_036569145.1 Cyclobacteriaceae bacterium | reverse complement strand
GCTGTAGCCATCCTGGTAAATGATGGGCATGAAGTATGGGTTGAAACGAAAGCCGGCGTTGGCTCCAAGTATCCTGATAAACAATATAGCGATGCCGGTGCCAAGATTGTCTATTCACCCGAAGAGGTTTACAAGGCCGATGTTATTCTGAAAATTGAGCCACCAACGCTTGAAGAGATTGAGTTGATGCACCAGGGACAAACCTTAATCTCTGCCATGCAGCTTGGGCATCTTAAAGTGGAATCACTTCAGGCGATGCTAAAGAAAAAGATTACGGCCCTTGCTTACGAATTCATTGAGGATAAAGTAGGTGGTATGCCTATCGTGCGGGCGATGAGCGAGATTGCCGGAAGCACAGTATTGCCCATAGCTTCAGAATTTTTAAGCACTGCGAATAATGGTAAAGGCGTTATCCTCGGAGGTATTACCGGCGTGCCACCGACAAAAGTAGTGATTGTAGGTGCGGGTACTGTTGCCGAATATGCTGCACGCGCCGGACTGGGATTAGGTGCTGAGGTTCAGATTTTTGATAATCATCTCTATAAACTCAGACGCATAAAACATTTATTAGGGCAACAGGTTTACACTTCTACAATCGATACGAGTACATTAAGTGAATCATTAAAGACGGCTGACGTTGTCATTGGAGCGTTAAGAGCAGAGAAGGGACGTGCACGTCATGTTATCTCTGAAGAGATGGTGACCCAGATGAAACCCGATTCGTTGATCATTGATCTGAGCATTGACCAGGGCGGATGTATTGAAACATCGGAGATTACAACGTTGAGCAAGCCTGTATTCAGAAAACATGGTGTTATTCATTATTGTGTTCCTAACGTTGCATCACGTGTAGCGCATACTGCCACTAATGCGTTGAGTAATATTTTTACACCAACTATTTTGCGTGCGGCTGAAGAGGGTGGAGTAGAAGCAATGATCTTCTCACATAAATGGTTTATGAAGGGAGTTTATACTTACAAAGGTGGATTAACGAACGAACACGTTGCGCGCAAGTTTGGACTGAAGCATAAAAACATAGAGTTGTTAATGGCAGCCAGATTTTAAATTTGCTGAACATCGTGAATGATCAATTCCTGATGCTACTTTATTGCTGACGAATATTCTGCAGTGATGCAGAATTCAGGATTTGTTTAATCTTCCTTGTTCTCTTCGTACCACTGATCAGTTTGCAGATCAGTACCTTCAGCAGCATAGACGGCTAGCCTGTCGCATCGTTCATTTTCAGGATGTCCGGCGTGGCCTTTTATCCAGACAAATTTTGGCTTGTATTTGTGATGAAGTTTAATGTAGCGTTGCCATAGATCAGCGTTGGCCTTCTTGGCAAAATTCTTTTTCTCCCATCCCCAGATCCAACCTTTCTCTACAGAGTCAACGACATATTTTGAATCTGAATATATGGTTACAGGTATTCCACTTTTCTTAATAGCTTCAAGGCCGGTGATAACGGCCAGTAACTCCATGCGGTTATTGGTAGTAAGCCTGAAGCCTTCTGATAATTCTTTAACGGCGTCTTTATATTTCATGACTACGCCATAACCACCAGGACCTGGGTTGCCCTGCGCGGCACCATCAGTATAAATTCGAATCATCTCGTAAATACGTTGGATTTAAAAATCTTAACCGCTATCGCCAAAAGAATAACACCAAAGACTCTGCGCAAAACAGCAAAGCCTGATTTACCAATAACACGCTCAAGCCAAACAGAAGAACGAAGCACAATGTATACGAAGAGGAGGTTGAACAGAATTCCTATCAGGATGTTGATCTCTTCGTAAACAGCACGAAGCGAAAGTATAGTAGTAAGCGTTCCTGCCCCGGCAATTAACGGAAAGGCTAGAGGAACAACCGATCCTGTACCTTTTGCATCAGGATCATCTTTGATAAGTGTTATACCCAGAATCATTTCAAGCGCCACGATAAAAATAACAATGGCCCCGGCCACAGCAAACGAAGCTACATCCAATCCAAATAAGTGAAGTATAGATTGGCCCAGATAAAGAAACACAACCATCAGGAAAGCTGATATGATCGTTGCTTTCTCGGCATGAATGCGACCTTCGCGTTTGCGAATGATGATGATGAAGGGAATTGATCCCAGTATATCGATGACTGAAAACAAAATCAACGTCACCGAAAATATCTCTTTCAGATTAAGCATGGACAAAGCTAAAATAAAAATGCCGGACTTTTACGCCCTACATTTTCAAACTAACCGCTGACTGAATTATTTA
>DATCRE010000320.1:0-2629 GCA_036569145.1 Cyclobacteriaceae bacterium | reverse complement strand
CATAATAACCACTTAAAGCCAATAAATACAGAAAGAAGAAAATTGGAAATAAATTATCCTGTTGATACCTAACTTCAGTATGATGGATAACATGCCAAAATTCAAAATTCTTCTTGTTGATGATCGCAACGAGAATATACTTGCTCTTGAAGCAATACTACAAAATGATAATTATTCTCTGGTAAAAGCAAACTCAGGCAGAGAAGCGCTTTCAATTTTACTTCGCGATCAGGACTTCCATCTTATTTTACTTGATGTGCTTATGCCTGCTATGAATGGTTTTGAAACGGCAGAATTAATCTACAATCGTGAAAAGCTTGCCAATATCCCAATCATATTTCTTACAGCAATGGATATTGAAGGCAACATTTACAAAGGATACCAGGCTGGAGCAGTTGACTATATTCATAAACCGATTAAGCCGGATTTATTGCGGGTAAAAGTAAAAGCTTTTGTAGAGCTAAGTGAGAAAACAAGAGAGCTGGTAAGACATGAGGAGAAACTCAGCATGGCAAACCAGAAACTGGAACTTGAAATTGCTGAACGAAGACGATCAGAAGCTGAAATAAAATTATTGAATGAAAGTCTTCAGATGAAACTTGAACACATACAATCCCTGGATTCATTTAACTATTCTATTTCGCACGATTTGATGTCACCACTGAACAGCATTACTGCTCTGGCGGGTCTGCTACAAAATATGTCAGCTGGTAAAACAGATAACGACGTGCTTGAAATAGCAAACCAGATTATGAACTCATCTGACCGGATGGCGAAGCTGATCAAGAATCTTTTGCACTTCTCACGGCAGGCACATTCTGAAATTTCAAGAACAGAGTTTAATATGAAGGATCTTGTTAACGAAGCTCTTCACGATATTGCCTTTAGCATGTCGCTTGATAAAACAAAAATTATTATTCATGATATGCCTATGGTGCATGGCGACAACACTATGCTCAAGCAAGTCTGGATAAACCTGATTTCAAATGCGGTAAAATATTCACAGAAAAAAGATAACCCTCACATTGAGATAGGTGTGAGACAGGAGCAAGAAGGAATCGTATACTTCATCAAAGACAATGGTGCTGGTTTTGATATGAAGAATTATAACAAGCTATTCGGAATATTCCAGCGTCTGCATAGTGAAAAAGAATTTAATGGAACGGGTGTAGGGTTGGCGTTGGTGAAAAGAATTGTTGAAAAACATAGTGGAAAAATATGGGCCGAGTCAGATCCGGGTAATGGCTCCAGCTTTTATTTTACACTTAAATAACACGTCTTGTAAAGAAAAATTCTTAACCATTAGCTTTGGGAAATTGTCGAAATTCAGGAGCAATATTTTCATAATTGAATAAAATTTTAAGGCTTTCCATATTTTAACGACTTTAAAATACGAGTTGCAACAATAGAAAAATGGCATTTCTAATGCGTAAAACGATAATTTCACCTTCTTATTGATTCGGGGATGCCTCCCGGGTCGGAACTTTCTTTTTTGGCAATTCTTGTCATTTCATTATTGATATTTCGCAATCCTTTTAACTTTGTGCCGTCAACATCGATACTATGCTTTTAGATTTTGAAAAACCTATTGCTGAATTGGAGTCAAAGCTTGATGATATGAAACATCTTGCTCAAGACAGTGATAAAGATGTTCAAATTGCCATCAAAGCACTTGAGAAAAAAATCAAAGACTTGAAAAAGGAGACTTTTGACAACCTAACCGGTTGGCAGCGGGTGCAACTTTCCAGGCATCCAGACAGACCTTACACGCTTGATTACATCTACGAAATAACCTCAGACTTTATTGAATTATTTGGAGACCGCAACGTGGCCGATGATAAGGCAATGGTTGGTGGCCTCGGTACAATTGACGGCCAGACATTTATGTTGATAGGCCAGCAGAAAGGACGTAATACCAAGCAACGACAGATGCGTAATTTTGGTATGGCCAATCCAGAAGGCTATCGTAAAGCACTTCGCCTTATGAAGATGGCCGAAAAATTTAATAAGCCTATCATTACTTTTATTGATACACCAGGTGCATTTCCTGGACTTGAAGCTGAAGAACGTGGTCAGGGCGAGGCTATCGCGCGCAACCTGAAGGAAATGTTCATGCTAAAAGTGCCTGTGATATGTATTGTTATCGGGGAAGGTGCCTCAGGTGGTGCATTGGGTATTGCTATCGGAGATAAAGTTCTGATGCTTGAAAACTCATGGTACTCTGTAATCTCACCTGAGAACTGCTCAACTATATTGTGGCGCAGCTGGGATTATAAAGAACAGGCTGCAGAATTATTGAAGCTCACAGGCAAAGATATGCTTGGTTTGAATTTGATCGATGGAATCATTGCAGAACCACTTGGCGGCGCACATAATGATGTGAAAACTATATCACTCGCAGTGAAGAAAGCAATTCTTGATAATACAAAAGAACTTCTGAAGCTAACACCGGAGGAAAGAATCCAACAACGCATTGATAAATTCTGTGCTATGGGCGTAGTTAAAGAATAAGATTTTATTTTATAAATGAATAAGAAGACCGCATCATCCATGCGGTCTTTTTATTTTAGCGTATCTTTTAGGTAAGATTATAGTTAATCAAACTCACATCATGAAACTTCATGTTATC
>DATCRE010000319.1:0-2775 GCA_036569145.1 Cyclobacteriaceae bacterium | reverse complement strand
AAAATCAATTGCTCCGTTTCACTACCGCTGGTAGTGTCGATGATGGAAAGAGTACGCTTATTGGACGTTTGCTTTACGATAGCAAGTCGATCTTTGAGGATCAGCTTGAGGCTGTTGAGAAGTCAAGTGCTAAAAAAGGGTTTGATTATGTTGACCTTTCACTATTGACTGATGGTTTGAAATCTGAACGTGAGCAAGGTATCACTATTGACGTAGCATATCGTTATTTTGCTACACCAAAAAGAAAGTTCATCATTGCTGACACACCAGGCCATATTCAATATACACGAAACATGGTTACCGGTGCATCGACAGCTAACCTGGCATTGATTCTTATTGATGCGCGTAAAGGATTAATTGAGCAAACATATCGTCATTCTTTCATTGCTTCGTTGCTGAAGATACCTCATGTTATTGTTTGCGTTAACAAAATGGACCTTGTCAATTACGATGAGGCTGTATACGAGAAAATTGTAGACGACTATAAAGCGTTCTCTGCAAAGCTTGAAGTATCAGACATCCAGTTTGTCCCTATCAGTGCTCTTATGGGCGACAACGTGGTGAATCGTTCTAACAACATGGATTGGTATAAGGGAGCTACATTACTTCACATGCTGGAGAATGCTCACATTGAAAGTGATTATAATCACATTGATAGTCGTTTCCCTGTGCAATATGTAGTGAGACCTATGTCTAATGAATATCATGATTTCAGAGGCTATGCTGGTCGCGTAGCGGGAGGTATTTTCCGTCCGGGCGATGAAGTAGTAGTGTTGCCTTCGGGCTTTACGTCCAAGATTAAAACTATTCAGTTAGGAGAAACTGTCTTGGAAGAAGCCTTTGCTCCAATGTCAATTACTATGACACTGGAAGATGAGATCGATATTAGTCGTGGTGATATTATTGCTAAGCCTAACAACCATCCAGAATCAGAACAAGATGTTGATGTGATGTTATGCTGGATGAATCAGAAACCAATTAATCTTAATTCGAAGTTTTTTGTCAGACACACAACAAGAGAAGTGCGTGGTGTACTGAAAGAAATTCAATATAAACTTGATATCAATTCATTGCATCGTATTGAAAATGCGCCACAGTTAGCAATGAACGATATTGCCCGTGTGAAAATAAGAACATCACAACCTTTATTCTTCGACAACTATCGTAAGAACCGCATTACGGGAAGTTTAATTCTTGTTGATGAGGGAACGAATGAAACGGTGGCTGCGGGTATGATTGTGTAGTTGATAAAATAATTCCATGTTCAAAGTCAATAAATTCAAGGTTCAAAGTTCAAGGTTAGCAAACTTGGAACTTTGAACCTTAAACTTGAAACTTTGAATTAAAAAAAAGTCGATGATTAAAATGACAGACCTCCTACCCACTGCCATTCACGCTGCCGAAGAAGCTTCTAAAGAGATACTGGATGTTTATCATTCGGATGATTTTCAGGCAGAGATAAAGGGAGATAATTCGCCGTTGACAATTGCTGATAAGAGAGCTCATCATAAGATTGCAGATATCCTTGCATCAACACAATTGCCAATATTAAGCGAGGAGGGAAGACAGATTCCATATTCAGAACGCAAAGACTGGGAATACTTCTGGATGGTAGATCCTCTTGATGGCACTAAAGAATTTTTAAAGCGCAATGGCGAATTCACTGTCAATATTGCATTAATTTATAAAGGCAAACCGGTATTGGGAGTTGTTGCAGTGCCGGCTACAGGTGAAGTATTTTACGGTGCTGTAAATGAAGGTGCATGGTTGAAGCAAAATGGTAAAGAGGTTAAACTCGATGCACATAAAGCTACAGATCTAAACGCTACAGGGTTACGTGTTGTAGCATCGCGATCGCACATGAATGAAGAAACCCAACAGTTTATTGATAAGCTGAAAGACCCAAGCCTGGTATCATCAGGCAGCAGTCTGAAATTTATGCTATTGATCAATGGCAAAGCTGATGTTTATCCTCGTTACGCCCCAACGATGGAGTGGGACACTGCCGCCGCGCATGCTGTAGTGAATAGCGTTGGTGTTAAAGTATTCCAGTCCAATACAAGCGAAGAGTTGATTTATAACAAGGAGAATTTGTTGAATCCATATTTTCTTTGTTACTGATTTAAATTGAAACTGTTCAACGTTTTAATTTTTCTTGTCTATAAGTTAAAGTTCCAGTGCTTTAAAATTTTCTTTGAACTTTAAAGTATATTCGGCTCAAACGCTAAAGTCGTGCACGTTCCATTTTTCGATTTAAAAATTCAGTATCAATCTATCAAAACTGAAATAGATCAGGCTTTGGCAGAAGTTGTAAGAGAAGGTGTGTTTATTGGTGGCGAATATGTTGAGCGGTTTGAAGAGGAGTGGGCTGCAACATTAGGTGTTAAACATTGCATTGGTGTAGCCAATGGTACCGATAGTCTTGAAATTCTTCTAAAAGCATTTGATATTGAGGTTGGGGATGAAGTTATAGTTCCTTCTCATACGTGGGCTTCTACTGCCGAAGCTGTTGTAACAGTCGGCGCAACACCTGTTTTTGTTGATACTCTTGATCTTTATTATACACTTGACGTTGCTAAGCTTGAATCTAAGATTACACCCAAGACAAAGGCAATCATTCCGGTACATTTAGGTGGTATGCCTGTTGATATGGATTCTGTTATGACATTGGCTTCGAAGTATAATTTGAAGGTTATAGAAGATTGTGCCCAATCGCATCTGGCTAAATACAAAGGCAGATATACAGGTACAATTGGCCATGCAGGCTCGTTTAGT
>DATCRE010000318.1:0-2637 GCA_036569145.1 Cyclobacteriaceae bacterium | reverse complement strand
ACTCTATACTTATCATCGTAGTAATTAACTGAATTAAGCCACGTTACTACGCTGCTGGCTATATGATCATCCAAAACGCGCGCACGGGTACCGGTAACTTGCCCCATCACATTACTGAATGCAGCGGTTGGTTGTGTATAGGTGTAACCATTAGCAGTCTCTGACAGGCTTTCATCCAGATAATCATAAGCCGTTCCTATATAACTTTTAAAGGCATAGTTATCATAATAGGTAATGGTGCGATAACTTGAAAAAGGAGTCGTTGTTCCAACTATTACTACTGGGTATGATTTATTTGAATAACCTGATATGTTTCCAGCGACGTTGCCGATATAAGTTTCTCCATAACGTGCCCATGATTTAGCGTAATGCGCAGCTACGCCGGTCTGCATATCCGCCTGAGTCAATATCGCCGTGGTGTCCTTTATACCTGTGGCAATTGGTCTGTTCAACTCATCGTATTTTGTGAATGTCCATTGTTTGTTACTACGTTGGTTGCCGTCTTGTGTTAACACCAGACGGTCACGGTTGTCATACACCATATAAACGACTGCAGCACCAGGTACTTGTTTTTGGGTCATGCGTTTACGGCCATCATACGTATATCGAAATGCCCATTGTTGCAAAAATATCTCTTTCACTGCATCAGTCTGATCGAAATAAGCTGAAGGTGTAGCAGTTATACGTTTTACTGCTTCAGGAGAAAGCACGCATACAAGGCTTCCTAAATCATCATATATATAATAAGTGCTGGCATAGTTCGTGTCATTAATTATTGTAGTTCCTCCTATAATTTGAACACGCTTCAGAATTATATGACCATTTTTGTCGGTGTACTCTATAATTTCATTACCATGCTCATCTTTGGTCTTACTTATATGCAATTGGTTAGCAGTATAATAATTCGTTGAAGATGAAGTGCCAGCAGCAATTAAGCCTAATGGGTAAGTAGTTGTCGATGCAACAGAAGTCCACAGTAACACATCGTTTGCAATATTGTGTCCATAAGCCTTCTTGATTGTGTGATCAACAGAAGTATAGGTCTTTATATCATCAGGTTGCCACACGTCTCCAGGAGCACCCTGTTTAACAACTCTGTTAAGTGGGCTCGCCTCGAAAACTGCTTGGGAATATGGCTTAAGATCATCAGCTATTTTGTCAATACCATTATTGTAGAAAAGATTGTGCTGAGACCCAACGTAATGATCAGAAACCTTCGTTGAACCTTCTTTATACTTACCATTGTTACCTGCCACATACGGAAGATATTTTATAGCTTCTCTTCCTAAATTATCGTACTCAAATGGTTGAATCATGTCCTGATGTAATGGAGAACTTTGCCAACTCACCCGTTGTAGTGGACGTCCAAGTCCATCTAAATATGTAACAGTTTCCTGAACTTCATCTGCGGATAATTGGTCAATATCATCTCCAAAATAAACTTTGTCTTTCAGAATATTTCGCGACTTTACGTAGTTCATAGAACTGGTGGAACAATGTACTGCTTTAATCACGTTTGAGCTTACCGTTGCGTTTGTAACACAAACTTCATTGCTCGTCAACATGCAAGTAACTTGCTCATTATTTAATAATGTTGATGTGTAGGAGGTGCCATTTGCGTTTGCAACCGCCACTCCATTAACCATCCACTGATATGATGGAGAATTCCCTCCATTATTTATTTCAGCTTCAAAGACTGTTTTTCCTTCATTGCACCAATCCGAGTTAGTCGTTAGTATGCCAATAGAAGGCTCTAAAATCTGATTAACCGTTACATTCACGCTGCCAGAACTTGAACATCCATTAGAAGTAGTTACAGTTAAACTATATGTTCCACTCATTTCTGTAGTAACATTAGAGATAGACGGTGTTTTACTATTGCTTGTAAAATTATTCGGGCCCATCCATGAATACGTTGACATTGCTTCAGGTGCTCCTGTAAGATTTACAGCACCTCCTTCACAAGCAATTTTTGGATCGGATGAAAGATTTACTGGAAGCTTATCAACGACAACAGAAACCTGGTTTGAAGTCACCGAACCACAGGCATTTGTTACCTTTACCCAATATTGACCGGCCATTGAAGTTGACAAATATGAAATCGTAAGCGTGTTTGTCGTATTGCCAGACCAGGGAGGAGAGACGGGCGGCACTATACCACTTCCTGATGAACCACTCCAATACCATTGATAAGTGACTCCTCCGGAAGCTACTACGCTTAAGGAGGTTGTTCCACCCGCACAAGCAGTAACACTAGTAGGCTGTTCTGATATAACAGGAAGTGTACATTGAGCAAATAATGATTTATATAAACTGGTAAGAAATAAAAGAATGATTAATACATTTCTTTTCATATCAAATTACAAGCAAGGTTTAGGATTCGATCTTAATTTTTATAATTGTACTGATACTGTTTCAGAATCTTTTGATCCTGATCACGTACAAGGCTGAGTCGATTAAATGAATCGTACTCGTAATAAATTGTATTGCTATTCTGATCACTTATAGAAGTAATTCCTATACCTGGCTCGTAGGTATACGTTGTCATTTGAGCTTCCGCAGGATAAAATCTTAGCTCATCTATCACAGGAAAATTCAAATTAATTGTATACGTATCTGATGTCACCAAAACATCTT
>DATCRE010000317.1:0-5478 GCA_036569145.1 Cyclobacteriaceae bacterium | reverse complement strand
TATTCAGGCTTTATAGGAGGCTTATTCTTCAAAAGCGCCAAAAGACTTAGTGATAAGAATCTCCGGTCTTTCGGACTTGAGATCATCAACGTTAAAAATCCCCAGGAAGTAAGGCGAACCTCTTTATCAGGAAATCAATTTTTGTATGGAAAAAGCAATTACCTCTATGCCATACGCCCCCAGATTGGATTAGATCATATTCTTTTTAAAAAGGCACCTCAACAAGGCGCGGAAATAAAAGCAGTTTTTGCAGCAGGTCCAACCTTTGGAGTAGTGATGCCTTACTATGTTCAGATCAGCAGTAACGGAGGTGATGTTCCTGTTTATGAAAAATATACACCCGCTGTAAAGACAACAGATATTGATGGAGCCGGAAGGCCATTCCAGGGGTTAGGGGAATCAAAAATTCAGATGGGTATAAACCTGAAGGCCGCCATTAACTTTGAGATAGGCGCTGTTAAAAGTTCAGTTACAGGTTTTGAAGGTGGCTTTCTGCTCGATGCCTATGCGCATAAAGTTATTATGGTGCCAGCAGCTAAAAACTACGCTATCTATCCAACCTTTTTTATAGCCATCTTCTACGGTTCAAGGAGATAAGGTAGTCATTAGTTAGCAGCCATTAGTCATTAGGTTGTTGACCCAATGACTAACGACCAATGACTAATTTATACTACTTTCTTACGAATCAACTTAGCGTAAGTACGGCTCACAGGAAAGCTTTTTCCATTTTGCATTTTAACAACCATGCCTCCATTGAAATGCTTTTCAATTTCCTTCAAGCCATTTAAGTTAATAATAGTGCTGCGATGCACACGGATAAACGTCTCCGGATTTAATATTTCTTCAAGCTTACCAATGCCTGATGAACTTACAAACTGATCATTCTTTGTGGTAAGAATAGTGTAATCGCCAGAAGCTTCAAGGTAAACAATCTCTTCAACAGGTAAGTTGAGAAGCTTCTCTGATTTCTGAACGAAGATATGCGAATCGTACGAAGTTTTGTTTTCTGTTTTAAGATTACGCAATAACTCACCTACATTATTCTGTTCTATCTTCATACGGTTGATCGCGCGATCAACAGCAAGTTTAAAACGCTCTTGGTCAAGTGGTTTTAAAAGATAGTCAACGGCATTTTTTTCAAATGCTTTAATAGCATACTGATCATACGCCGTAACAAAAATTACATATGGGTCATGCAGAATTTCATCGAGTACATCAAAGCCAGTCATACCAGGCATTTGTACATCGAGAAATACCAGATCTGGTTTTAATTTATCAATAACATCAACAGCTTCCTTCCCTTTTGATCCTTCGCCAATCACCTGGATGTTGGGCATTTGCTGAAGGTATTCTTTGAGAAGATCGCGTGCTAATTTTTCATCATCTACAATGACACAAGTTATATTCATACGGCTTTACTGTTTAATTCTCCTATTGATTGATTTTCATTTTCTTCACTTTCATGCGGTATAAAGAAGCTCACAGAGTAACCATGCTCATTGGCACTTATCCGTAAACCCGAACCCGGACCAAAAATACTTTTTAGACGTTGATCTGTATTTTTTATTCCAACACCGCTTGAACTTCCATCCATTACTTTCTTGGCATTTGATCCAAGTCCATCATCTTTTACTTCAAAAAATATCATGTTGTTGAATCGTCTTACCGTTAAAATAATTGTACCACCTTCGTCCTTAGGTGCTATACCATACTTAACAGAATTTTCTACTAGTGGCTGAAGAATCATAGGAGGTATCTGAACTCCAAGACATGAAAAGTCAACCTGCTTAACAAAATTCATGCGGTCGCCAAAACGAATTTGCTGAATACGAATATAGTTATCGATGAAATCAAGCTCATGCACCAACCTTACCATCTGATCGCCGTGTGAGTCAAGTGCATAGCGGAAAATATCTGAGAGCTGTGTAATTACTTTACGAGCCTGCTCCTTGCTGGAGCCGATCAACATATTAATAGAGTTAAGGGTATTGAATAAAAAGTGAGGATTTATTTGTGATTTCAGTAATGAGATCTGCATCTCTTTATTCTTAAGCGTAAGCTCGCTTTTTTCCATCTCTTGTTTTTGAATGCCCTGGAAATAACGTATTACATAATACACACCTACAGTTATGATGTATTGATCGTGGAAATGCAAACCTTCCCACTTAAGCAAACCTACCAGATGGTTTTTCCAATGTTCAAAATAAACATAACCCTCCACGTAGTCCTCCAGATAATAAGAGAGCGACCCCATAATCAGAAAGTACACGGTAACTCCAAGCACATGACCGGCTACCTGAAAATAAACGCTAAATCTGAAGAGCCAATTGCTATAGAAAAAGATTCCGATGATAAGTACGCAAAGTGCTTCAAACAGATTAAGAGCATTCCAAAAAATGTATGAATTAGGATTCTCTAATTTGTATTCAATGACTGTACCAACCGCATAATTAATGGCGTACCACAGACATAACAAGAAATATGTCCTTTTCCAGATGCGCGGTATTTCATCTAATATTTTCAAAGCCCGTTAAGTTGTAGAATAAAGTTACGGAATAGAAAACAAAAGCGATTAACACCAGTAAATGAACGATAAAACTTCAAATTCAAAGTTGTGCAGAAAACTATCAAACTGAATATCTATGAATGCGCAACCAGCATGTCAAAATAGCATTTTAATGGAAATATTACGTTTGCCACGTCTCCAACTCAACTATTCCTATCTTTATAAGACATGAAGGTATTTCTTTTAATAGTAATAGCTCTTTTTAGCTCACCCGTGCTGATAATGGCGCAGTCGATAACTATCTCCGGAAAAGTGGAGGACAGAGAAACGCATGAAAAACTGGGGTTTGCATCTGTAGGCATCAAAGGTAAACCTATAGGAACCATATCCAACCTGGAAGGTGAGTTCGATTTCCACTTTCCCATGGATTATCGTAACGAAATTATGGTAATAAGCATGATTGGTTATTCAAATATTGAGTTACCGATCTGGAGTTTGCAAACTGATTCTGTTCAGACTTTTTATATGGACAATTCTTCTTACCTGTTAAAAGAAGTCATTGTTGTTGATTCTTTACACGGCGGAGATATTCTGCGAAAAGCTCTTTCAAAGATTGAAACAAATTATCCTAAGAAGCCTTTCCTTTTAGATGGGTTTTACCGAGACATTAAAAAAGTAGGAGGCACTAATATTTCACTGCTCGAAGCTGCTGTTAAAATTTATGATGAAGACTACACCGAACCACGCAACAAGTTTAAACTACGCGAACGTGTAAAGCTTGTTGAGGTTCGTAAAAGTCTGGGCTACGAAAATAAATTCACAGGCTTCTTCGATCAGGATAATATGCTCGAAGATCTATTGCTTCACAATAGCATTCGTTACAGACAGATAGACGAACAAGATGAATTATTTTCTACCATAAAAAGACTAAGCAATTCCGTTTATAATGGTCATGAAATATATGTTATAAAAAACGTTGAGCCCTATAGCCTCATTCTGTATATCGATAAGTCTGATTTCTCTATTCTTCATCTTGAGTATGAGACAGGCGCCTCTGAAGAGGTCATTAACAAAAAAAATAATATGGTAAGCAGGTTTAGCGGACTGAAAAAAGTGATTGATTTTAAAAGCTACAATGGCGTTATGTATCTTAACTATATGACAGTCGATTCGAAGGTGAAATGGTATGATATCAAAACAAATGAATTGAAGTTCGAAGCCGAACTGTTTCAACAACTTATGATTAATCAGGTTGAATCAAATAATCCAAAACGCATCGGCGCAGGTGAAGTTATGCATGCCTACAGTCTGCAATACCAGGACTTACCTTACAACAAAAAATTCTGGGACAGCTATAATGTTATCAAGAGCTCACCACTTGATGATAAGGTGCTTCATGATCTTGAGAAGCAATTGCCCCTTGAAAAACAATTTGAGGAAGAGTAATCAGTTGACATAGCATAAAACAAAAAAGCTCATGCGTATCAAGCATGAGCTTTTAACAAATTTATTATTTACTACTTAAATGTAGCGAGTGTTTCCTTTAAACGTTTCAATGCTTCGCGTAAATCTTTCTCTGAAGCGGCGTAAGAAAGACGAACGCAATTGTCGTCACCAAAAGCACCGCCCGGCACTAACGATACGTGCGCTTTCTCTAACATATACAAGCAAAAATCATCACCATTCTTAATCGTAACAGAACCATCAGACTTGCCGAAATAAGAGCTCACATCAGGAAAGAAATAGAAAGCTCCCTGCGGGTAGTTAGATTTAACGTCTGGTATTTCTTTCAACAACTCATATACAATCTCTCTGCGCTTGCGATATTCTGCAACCATTTTAGTTGTTGGTTCGATATCACCCGTAACAGCTGCTAACGCTGCGCGCTGTGCTATAGAACAGTTAGCACTTGTAACTTGCCCCTGCACTTTGTTACAACCATCAGCAATCCATTTTGGAGCAGCGATGTATCCAACTCTCCAGCCTGTCATGGCATAACCTTTTGCAAAACCATTTACTGTGATCGTACGATCGAACATACCTGGCAATGATGCAATGCTGGTCTGATCGCCGGTAAAATTGATGTGTTCATAAATTTCATCAGCAATAACAAGCAGATTCTCATGCTTTAGAACAACCGCTGCGATAGCTTCAAGTTCTTTCTTCGAAAAAACAGAACCAGAAGGATTACATGGTGAAGAGAATATAATTGCTTTTGTCTTCGGTGTGATAGCAGCTTCAACCTGAGCCGCTGTCACCTTGAAATCATTTTCAATACCACCTTTAACAATTACAGGTGTACCTTCAGCTAAACGAACAAGGGCATCATAACTTACCCAATAAGGAGAGAATACAATTACTTCATCGCCAGGATTAATCAATGCAATCATTGTGTTGGCAATAGATTGCTTAGCACCATTTGATACTACAATGTTTTCAGCTTTATAAGGTACGTTGTTTTCTTTGTTATACTTAGCGGCCAATGCTTCGCGCAAGTCCTGATAACCTGCTACAGGAGGGTATGCAAAATACTTTCCGTCATCAATAGCTTTCTTGGCAGCATCACAAATATGCTGAGGAGTTTTGAAATCAGGCTCGCCCAGACTCAGACCAATTACATCAATACCCTTGGTCTTAAACTCACGTGCCTTTGCGGCCATGGCCAGGGTTGCTGATTCTTCAATAGCTTCGATGCGGTTAGAAAGTTTTTTCATTGTGTTTAGTATTCCTTTGATGTTATAAATTGAAACTGTTACCAACAAACTTCTTACGTAAGTTCATGCGAACTGGTTTGATGAAAGAAGCTTGCAAAGAAAAGAATTAAAATCGGAACATGGAACCCTGCATTATTGAAAGGATTTCAATTTTTAGGGCACCGAAAGCGGCTTGTTAGAAGAATTTATAATTTATTCAGGCTAGTCATTAGAAAGCACATTGTAAAGATCATGACACATTGTTACACTGTCATATTG
>DATCRE010000316.1:0-3565 GCA_036569145.1 Cyclobacteriaceae bacterium | reverse complement strand
ATGATTGGCGGCAGTGGTCGTGAAAAAACAGTTTATGGAACACCACATTGGTGGGATACCGATCAGGTAGGTCATGCAAGCTATGGCGGTCAGTATAGTTTAAGCAGCGGCACATTTGCTGATCAGTTTCATGTGTTCTCTATCATCTGGACTGCCGATGCAATAACTTGGTACGTAGACGATATTCAATATCATACCATTGACATCACTCCCGCCGATGCCCCAGAGCGTTTTGATGAATTCAGAAATAATTTCTTTGTCATCTTCAACATTGCAGTAGGTGGGGATTGGCCAAAGAATCCGGATAGCACAACCATATTTCCTCAGCGCATGATTGTTGACTACATACGTGTATTTCAATAATCATTTCACACAACTGGAGTCTGAATCTGTAAGACCCTGTTAAAAAAGACTTTTAAAATTATCATCAACACACATTAAGCTCATGAGAATTTTATTCGCTGCATGGTTATGCACCTGCACACTTATCAGTTACAGTCAGAAATCAAATACACATAAATTAGTCTGGTCAGATGAGTTTGCTATTCCTGGATCTCCTGACACCACAAAATGGACTTATGATCTGGGTGTAGGAAACCCGGCAGGTTGGGGAAATAATGAATTGCAATACTACACGAACAATCATAAAAATGTTCGTGTGGAAAATGGCTCTTTAATTATTGAAGCTCACAAAGAGTCAATCAATGGGATGCCTTATACATCTTCACGCATACTCACAAAGAAGAAAGGTGACTGGCTCTATGGTCGTGTTGAAATAAAAGCTAAACTTCCCAGGGGGCGTGGCACATGGCCAGCTATCTGGATGTTGCCAACGGCATGGGTTTATGGTGGATGGCCCAGCAGCGGCGAAATAGATATTATGGAACATGTTGGTTATGATCCGGGTGTTGTTCACGGCACCATTCATACTGAAGCATACAACCACATGAAGCAAACTCAGAAAGAAGGAAAAATAAAACTACCAGATGCTAACGATGCATTCCACATTTACGCTATAGAATGGAGTACTGACAAAATTGATTTCTCCGTTGATGGCAACGTCTATTATTCTGTAACAAAGTCGCCTCATGAAGATTACAAAGGATGGCCCTTCAACCAGGCATTTCACCTGATCATGAACATAGCTGTAGGTGGTGGCTGGGGTGGCAAAGAAGGTGTTGATGAAGCTATCTGGCCCCAGCGAATGGAAGTTGATTATGTAAGAGTTTATCAATGAGGACGCATGTCCTGCAATTTGTTTCTCTCGTTTTGTAATTCACGCGAAAGTTTCATTTGCTTATCGAGTGCCTTGTGTTTGAAATCATCAAACTCTTTTGTAAGTCTGTCTAATGATTCTACTTTTTCTTTCGATGATGATTGCATCCAACGCAATCTTCCTAAAAGGACACCGAGCAATACAATAAGACCTGCTATAATTATACCGGCGGTTGAAATAAAAACTCTCTTATTAAAATTGATACCCAGCACATTAATGTGTGTGCTGTCAAAAAGAATTTCTGCTACAGACTCTTTTGTTTTTGCTGTTTCATTCTTGGCAGCAATTACCTGGTTCTTGAGTTTTAAAACATTCTTTTTAGTGTCTGCTAATGCATTGTTCTTTGCATGTAACGAGTCAATCGTAATTTTCCACACCCCATCCAGAACTGTTTCTTTTATTACTTTATAGTCCTGATAGGTTTGAGACTTAGTCTTCATTAAGACATAACGATCCTTCAATGTAAGATCCTGTGCCTTTAAGGCTTCAGTCGACGGTTGAGCTATGGCGCTGATCGTTATCAGGTGAAAAAACAAGATGATCCAATTTTTCATGCAATTCGTTTTAATGCAACATTAATTTCCTGAGGGTAGCATCTGATTTTTAACTGGCAACCTAGTAAGAAAGTCATGTCATCCTCAAGGAAAAGTATTCCAACCCTGCTAATTTGTCGTTCAATGCTTGGTGTTACCGTTAAGTCTATCAAATAAGGTTTAAGCAATGAAAAAGGAATGAGGTGAATTATCCCCATTCCTTAATGTCAGTATTACACTTTAAGCAATTTAAAAGCATGAGTCGCCCATTCTCCTCTTAAAATTCCGGGGATGCACCACAGCATACAAAGTGGTTCTATAGCGCGGGCTGCTTCAACTCCGCCCATGTCAGCGATATCCCATTCAAACTTTTCAAGAATTACTTTCACATCACTTTTGGCAGCTTCATTATTGCCTGCAATAAACATGGTTGGTCTGCCACCGGGAAACTTTGGATTCACCATAAAAGTGCTGCCTACACTATTGAATGCTTTAACAAAATTACCAGCGGGCACAGCCTTCTGTAATCTCTCCATCAGGGAAAGATTTATATCAGTGAAGTATCGAAGCACGCCATTTTCAGGAGCTGCTGCTGCAATGGGATTGGTAGGATCTATGATTGTTTTTCCTGCTAATGAAGATGCGAGGCTTGTTGCTAACGCTTCAACAACGCTGCCCTTAACAGCCAGGACAATTATTTCACCAAACGCTGCTGTATCTTCAAAGGTACCAACGGAAGCTTTAGCGCCAGCCTTCGATTTCCAGTCATTTAGCTTTGCTGGTTCACGCGAGCCAATCATTACTTCATAGCCATGTTTTATAAATCCGCTACCCAATACCTGGGCAACCATACCTGAACCAAGAATTCCAATTTTGTTTTTAGTCATAGGATTATAATTTTAAGAGGTTATTGTAAGTTACAATCAACAAACAGAAAAAGTTTTCACAGCTTCATAATTATTATAAAATTAATACGACATCAAATTCAACTTATGAAGATCGGGTTACTCTCAGACACACACAGCTATCTTGATGACAAGGTCTTCACTCATTTTAAAAATTGTGATGAGATCTGGCATGGAGGTGATATTGGTGATCACACAGTGGCCGACCAGCTTGAACAGTTTAAACCACTACGCGCTGTCTACGGAAATATTGACGATGGCCCTATGCAACAACGCTTTCCTGAAGACCTATGGTTTACATGCGAAGGAATGAAAATCCTGATGACACATATAGGCGGAGCACCACCCAACTATAATCCTCGCGTTAAAAGTTTATTCAAAAAAGAAATACCTGACTTATTTATCTGCGGTCATTCGCATATTCTGAAAATCATGAAAGACCCTAAGCTCAATAATATGCTCTATATAAATCCAGGTGCAGCAGGCCGACATGGATTTCATCAAATCAAAACTCTCGTGAGGTTTGATATCCTTGACGGCAAAATCTCTAACCTCGAAGTTATTGAAATGGGAAAGCGGGGAGCGATAGAATAAAGTCTGTCAATAAAGTTATAACACGGAACTGCACGGAGAATGCACAGAGGTTCACAGAGAATATTTTGTGTCATAACTTGACGCAAGTCCCTCTCCACCGGAGAGGGATTTAGGGTGAGGCCTAAAAACTATACTTCAACGAAAGTCCAGCACCTCTGATGCCAAGCGATAGATTCTGTTCTTCCTTGTATTCTTTATATCTCTTCGATCCCTTAGACATAAATATAATACCAGGCACAATCATACCTACTCCGGCG
>DATCRE010000315.1:0-16838 GCA_036569145.1 Cyclobacteriaceae bacterium | reverse complement strand
TCCGAGAGCTGATTCAATAATCATATTTACATCATTAACAGACAGACCATATCGGCCAAGCGCATCTCTGTTTATCTGGATGGTCAGGTATTTTCCACCCGTGATGGGATCGACATATAAATCTTTTACACCTTCAATCTTTTGTAATGCTGTCTTTACTTTTTCGGAGACTGCATAAATAGTGTCGAGATTTTGACCATATACTTTTACGCCAACATCAGTTCGAATACCAGTCGACAACATGTTGATGCGATTGATAATGGGTTGTGTCCATCCATTAACAACACCAGGAATTTGTAATTTGGAATCGAGCTCGTTGATAAGATCTTTTTTGGTGATGCCATCTCTCCATTCGCTTTTCGGTTTCAGCATAATGATAGTTTCAATCATGCTGATAGGAGAGTTGTCGGTAGCAGTGTTGGCACGACCGGCTTTTCCTAAAACCTTATCTACTTCAGGAATAGATTTGATGATCTTGTCCTGCACTTGTAGAATTCGCTTTACTTCGTCATTCGAAACATCGGGAAGAGTGACGGGCATAAACAAAATAGATTGTTCGTCAAGTGGTGGCATAAACTCACTGCCCAGGCTCATGAGTAACGGAATACTTATCGCGAGCGCCAGGATGTTAATGGCAAGTGTTGTCTTACGCCAAGTTAAGCACGCACGAATGACGGGCTCATACATTCTTTCAAGAAAGCGGTTGAGTGGATTCTTTTTTTCATTTGAAAATTTTCCTTTCATGAACAATGAAATGATGACTGGCGCTAGTGTGATGACCAAAAATGCATCGACAATGAGAATAAATGTTTTGGTATAGGCCAACGGATGAAAAAGTTTTCCCTCCTGACCCGTAAGCATGAAGACCGGCAAGAACGATGTGATGATAATAACAGTGGAATAAAATACACCACGAGAAACTTGCCTGGATGATTTCTCAATGATCTCCAACCGTTCAGCTTCATCTATCTTATTATAATTCCGATTCAATAATTTCTTTATCATAATAATTTACTTTTCGGTTTCAGGATTTAGTTCTTCAAACCGGCGTGATAAATTTTTGTAGGAATTCTCTGCCATGATGATTCCGTTATCAACAATAACTCCGATGGCTAATGCAATTCCTGTCAGCGACATGATATTTGAACTGATGCCAAAGGCATTTAACAAAATAAAACTGGTGGCAATGGTTATGGGAATTTGAATAATAATGCTGATGGCACTTCGCCAATGAAAAAGAAATAATATTACTACCAACGATACTACAATCATTTCTTCAATCAGTGTCTTCTTAATGGAAGAAACTGATTCTTCTATCAACTGACTCCGATCATAAATGATGTTGAACTTTACACCTTGAGGAAATCCCTTAGCTACTTCGGTCATTTTTTTCTTTACGGATTTAATAACTTCATCAGCATTTTCTCCATAACGCATCACTACAATACCACCTACTACCTCACCTTCACCATTTTCATCAAATATTCCAAGACGTGTTTCGCCTGTCATTTGCACAGTGGCTACATCACTGATTTTTATTGGAATGGTGTTGACTGTTTTCACCGGAATGTTTTCAATTTCCTCTACTGATTTGAGATAACCTGTTGTTTTTATAATGTAGCCGATGTCGCTCATTTCAAACTTGCGTCCTCCGGCTTCGTTGTTATTGGCTCGCACGGATTGAATGACATCAGGTACGGAGAGTCCGTAATACGTTAGTTTGTTTGGATTAACAGTTATCTGGTATTGTTTTTGAAAACCACCGAATGAAGCAATCTCACTCACACCAGCTACAGTCTGCAACCCGAACTTAACATACCAATCTTGAATGGCGCGTTGCTCGCCCAAGTCCATGCCGGGTGCGTCCAACGTATACCACAATACATGACCAACCCCCGTGCCATCAGGACCAAGCGTTGGCGTTACACCTTCAGGTAAAAGTCGCGAAGCATAATTGAGTCGCTCAAGCACGCGTTCACGTGCCCAGTAAACATCAGTATCATCATTGAAGATGACATAGACGAAGCTCATTCCGAACATGGATGTTCCTCGTACATATTTTACTTGTGGCAATCCCTGGAGGTTAGTCACCAACGGATAGGTTATCTGATCTTCTATGATCTGCGGACTGCGACCCATCCATTCCGTAAATACGATTACCTGGTTCTCGGACAGATCGGGTATAGCATCAATCTTATTGATTTGCACAGAGTGAATTCCCCAGCCTAATAAGCCAGCTGCAACAAGCAATACTAAGAACCTGTTTCGTAGTGATAGGGATATGATCCGTTCAATCATACGTGAAATAAATTGAATGTAGAAAATGAAATAAACTAATGACTTGCTGTGAATAGCAATCATGAGAAAAGCTGAGTGCTTTTCAGAAAGAAATGAAAATCAAATTAAAAGAGTATGAAGATCGACCGTAATATCGGTTGGTCTTAATGGAGGATCGTAGTAAGCGTATTGCTTAGTGGAAATTATAGAAGTAGGAATAACTTCAGCAATAAGAACTGCATGCTGAATGATATCAAAAACAGGAAGTGCTGTTATGCTTATCTGATTAGTGCTAACCTTGAAGTCTTGCGCATTATGAACGATGGTTTCATCTTCACAGCAAGCTTTGGATTGATGCTTTTGACATGGAGGCATTTTCTTTTCCATTCCACATCCTTCAGCTTTGGTAAACAGGGCCACCTTCTGAACATGACCACCACATAAGTGAAGACCCACCATAAAACTGCTGCTGGAAAATAGCACCAGGATGGCGAAGGCTACAGATAGTATAGAACGATAATGTTTCATTGAATACTCAAATGTAACGGAATTAAATTAAAAGGGATTTATACTTTAACTAAAATTCATTGTATGATTCCTTGTTCACAAGCTTATGCAAGGGAACTTTTATATAAATATGTACGTATTTATGTGCATAATTTGTATATATTTGACGAGCTATTGCCCCTAAAAAATTAACGATATGAAGACGGCAACTTTCACGCATTTCAGGCAAAATATGAAAGAGCATCTGAATGAAATTCAAGAAGCTCAGGACATACTTGTTCTTACTGGGCCGAAGAAAAAAGATTTTGTGATTTTAACCCTTGAAGCATTTAACTCAATGGAAGAGACATCACACTTGTTATCGACTTCGGCTAATACAAAGCGTTTAATGGAAAGCATTGCCCAGGATAAAGCCGGAAAGGCAACTGTAAGAGAACTGAATCTTGAGATAGTTAAATCTCAAACTCGTACTCGGAAAAAATCCAAATCAGCAAGATAGATCAAGATGCTGATTGCCTTCACTAATAATGGCTGGGAGGATTACTTGCATTGGCAAAACGATAGTCAGGAAACGCTCGCCAAGATCAATGATTTGATAAAAGAAATTAAGCGTGACCCGTTTAAAGGTACGGGGAAGCCTGAACCATTGAAAGGAAATCTTGCCGGATATTGGTCTCGCAGAATTACAGGAGAGCATCGATTAGTTTACCGAGTGACAGGAACAAAACCGAATCAAATTTTAACTATTATACAAGCAAGGTTCCATTATTGAATTTCTTGCAGTCGCAAACTTCTTTCTATAGCTTTTCTGCCTTATATCCAGCCTTTGCTAAAGCTTCTTTTGTTTTCAATTCGTTGTTATCACCAACTACGGTAAGAATTCTGGAAGGATTCGTTATATCAACTTTCCAGTTACCTTCTCCTAAAGCTGCGTTCAAATGAGGTGTAACTTTCGCTACACAGTCAGCGCATTTTATATTCGTTTTAAATTTTGTCGATTCCATAATTTTTGTTTTAAATTCTATTACAAAGAAACGAAGAAGCCTGTGGTTTGGCTTTACATAATATGAAGAATGATTTATATAATTTCGATTTGTTCAGCTTACGTTTAAAACATATTCTAAATTTTCGCTGCCTTCAATCGAAGGCTGTTGGCAACAACACTTACTGAGCTTAATGCCATAGCAGCACCGGCTATCATGGGATTAAGTAAGAAACCATTCACGGGATATAACACGCCCGCTGCCAATGGAATACCAATAACATTATAGATAAATGCCCAGAAAAGATTCTCACGAATTCCTCGTACAGTTTTGGTTGAAAGATTAAATGCTTTAGGTATAGCCTGAAGGTCAGAAGTGATTAACGTTATTTTGGCAACATCCATGGCAATGTCGGAGCCTTTGCCCATAGCAATACTCACATCAGCCTGGGCTAACGCATGAGAGTCGTTAATACCATCACCAACCATGGCCACTATTTTTCCTTGTGATTGCAGTTGTTTTATAAATTCAGCTTTTTCAGAAGGCAACACTTCTGATTTATAATGGTTAAGACCTACCTGTTTGGCAACCATTGATGCTGTATGCTCATTGTCACCCGTGAGCATATAAACTTCAATGCCACGATCTTGTAATAATTCAATAGCAAGTTTAGATGTTGGTTTGATTTTATCAGCAATAGCAAACATGGCGAGTATCTCTTTTTTATCATGGAAGTAAACAACAGTTCGGGCTTCTTGCTGTAAGCGTGTACTATCATGTTTCCATTTCTCAGGCAGAACAACGCCACTTTCATCCATTAATTTTTTATTTCCAACATAGAATGTTTTTCCATTGACATTAGCTTTTACTCCTTTACCTGTAATGCTTTCAAAATTATTCACAGGTACGGATTGAATTCTCTCATCACTTAATCGCTTGGTGACGGCTTCTGCAAGGGGATGTTCTGATTGAATTTCGATGGAGTATAAAATATTTTTCAAGTCACTGTTATCAGGTGTTACCCATACCTCATCTGTCACTTCCGGTTTTCCTTCAGTGATTGTTCCTGTCTTATCAAGAATTACTACGTTCACTTTATGAGCCAGCTCAAGACTCTCAGCATCTTTAATCAGGATATTATTCTCAGCTCCTTTACCAACGCCCACCATAATGGCTGTCGGTGTTGCAAGTCCGAGGGCACATGGACATGCTATCACAAGCACAGTGATTGAGGTGAGTAGTGCCTGTGCAAAAGCATTTTCTCCACCGAATATTATCCATACGATAAACGTGATAATGGCAATGGAGATTACAACCGGAACAAAGATGCCTGCGATTTTATCCGCCAGTTTTTGTACTGGTGCTTTACTACCTTGTGCTTCCTGAACCATCTTGATTATGTGTGCAAGAATTGTATCACCACCTACTTTTTCAGCTTCAAATTGAAAACTTCCTTTCTGATTGATTGTGCCGGCAAAAACTTTTTCTCCTGATTTCTTTTCAACAGGAAGAGGCTCACCTGAAATCATACTTTCATTCACGAACGATGTGCCTGTTATAACTTTTCCATCTACCGGAATTTTTTCTCCGGGATGAACAATGATGATATCACCCACTTTTACAGATGCAATTGGTATTTCTTTTTCTGTACCACTGGCAATGATATGAACGGTTTGAGGTTGAAGCCCCATCAGCTTTTTAATAGCAGAAGATGTATTCGATTTCGCTTTCTCTTCCAGAAGTTTTCCGAGAGAGATGAAGACGATGACTACAGTCGCAGCTTCAAAATAAACATGTGGATGCACACCACGTACATGCCAGAATTCAGGAAAGAAAGTATTGAATGTGCTAAACAGAAATGCAATGCCCGTTGATAAGGCGACAAGTGTATCCATATTAGCCATTCCGTGGCGCGCCTGCTTCCATGCGTTGATAAAAAAATTCCTGCCCCAATAAAACACTACAGGTGCTGATAGTATCAGGGAGATATAATTACCATAAGGCATATCCATAAAGAACATACCAATGATCACTACTGGCACTGCGAGTATAGAAGACCAGATTGTTCGCTTCTTAATCTCTTCGAAATTTTTTTTCTGAGCCTCTTCCTTCACTGCCTGCGGATCTTCTACATTCACCACCAGGTCGTAGCCGATGGAACGCACAGCATTTTGTAGATCACCAGGTTGAGTAAGCGTTGTGTCATATTCAATCCAGGCAGATTGATTGGCGTAATTTACACCAGCGTCTTTTACTCCCGAGACCGATTTTAACATAGACTCAACACTCACAGCACAAGCCGCGCAGCTCATTTCTAAAACGGGAAAAGTTTGCTTTATATATTTCATTGTCTTGTAAGCTTTAGAATAAATCGAGTCTTTTAGTAATAGATTGGTAATACAAGTATACTGCAAAGAGAATCATCAGGATTTACACAATTATCTTTTTCATTTGCATGATTTTTATTTCTCGTATTAAGAATTGTAATGAAATTCGTATTCTTGTAGGTACTTAATTTCTATGCGTTCACTACTACTCTCTCTTTCATTGTTACTATTGTTACTATGCTCTCACCATAGCTTTAGCCAATGGCAGAAGATTTACCCAATAACAGGCGATATAATTGATGTAGCTGTTGCCAAGCCGCAGTATGTGTACATGATTGTCAGGGATAACGGTCAATTCCAACAATCTATAGTAAAATCGTCTGATGGAGCCAGAACCTGGAAGAGAATGACAGTACCGTCAGATATTGTCAGTGCTATCTTTTTCTCCGATAGTTTAACGGGATTTGTAGCATCCGGTCAGTCGGTATATAAGACTATTGATGGTGCCAAAACATGGAAACAAGTTAATTTGCCAGCAGGAATACTTTCACTGCCTTACGAAATAAGTTTTACAAGTTTGAAAACAGGCTATATAGGTTTTCAAAATAATAAGATAGCAAAGACTACCGATGGAGGAGAGACTTGGGTTCGATTAAAAAATGATCCTCCTTCCGGTAATGGATACCATAATTCATTTTCATTCGCTGACGATACTGTTGGTTATGCTGTGTCAAATTACTACCTGTATAAAACTTCGGATGGAGGTAATTCATGGACAGTCACTGCAGCTCCCTATGGCGCTCAAAGCGTTTTCGCCGTAAATCGTAGTGTTGCTTACATTGCAAGTTCATTCGATACGTACAAAACATCAGATGGTGGTGCTAGTTGGAGTGGTTCATATTGGAATTCGGGTCTTATGTATTTTACAAATCCTGATGACGGGCTGATCTTTTCGGATTACAGTGAGATATTCAAGAAGACAACCGGCAGCGAAGATTTTATGCAGACATATCATAGTTCGAAATTTGTTTTCTCGTGGTATAGGATAAGTTTTGCGGAAGACTTTGGTTGTGCTTTAGGAGGTGACAACTCTATTGTTGTCACAAATGATGGCGGCAGTTCCTGGAAATTATTTAACAGAACAGAACACTTCTCTTTTAGTGATACTCACTTTAGTTCAACAACTGAGGGCCTTATTCTAGGTAATAATGGTGGAATTTTAAGAACGGATGATAATACCAGGAGCTGGTATTTTGATGAGCACGTTCCTCGTGATGATTATTACCAAATGGCATTTTCTGATTTAGACACCGGTATTGTAGTTACCACCAATAATTACGCTTTTCATACGTATGATGGCGGTAAGTCATTTGTTCAGGAAGATTGGACTCCACCGATTATAGGGCACCTTCAATCATACGACTATGAAATGGTCAGTAGTAAGATAATTTACTCAGTTGGTAGTAAAGTTAAGGTAACTAAATCAGTTGATGGCGGTAAATCATGGACTCCATTTGACTTTGAATTTTCAAATAGTATATCAACTATAAAGTGCACAGATGCTAAAACCTGTCATGCGGCAGGTGCCGTAGGTATGGTTATCAGTACCTGGGATGGTGGCGATCACTGGAAGGTTAATAATCTTCTTTTAAATAATGATCTGGTGTCGATACAATTTATAAATTCATCACTTGGTTTTGTTGGAGGAACCGGAGGCGTTATACTAAGAACAGATAATGGAGGGCAATCATGGACTATACTCTATACAGGTGCAAGCTGGAGTGTTATTTCATTTCACTTTATAAATGATGAAAAAGGATATGCAGTTACAGAAGGAGGAGAAGTTCTTTATACCAAAGACAAGGGACTGAATTGGGAGATCAAGGAATTTAATTCAAGCATTTACAATTTCAGTCATTCATTTACGCGAGATACCAGTAGCATTTATGGTATAGGTGAGGATGGTGGAATTTATAGATGGACGCCACGTTCGGACGTGATTAAAGTGGTTACGGGTACTGAACCAAAAGTTACCGAAAATACTATAAAAGTTTTTCCCAACCCATTTTCAAATAGCTTGTTTTTCGATTCTTCAGATAACATAAATGAGATTACTATTATTGATGTTCGTGGCGTTACTCAAAAACATAGTCAGGAAAATGTTCGGTATCTTGATACTGCCGATCTCCCTCCAGGAATTTATATTGCGCAAATCACATACGGGCAGAACATTCAAACAGTTAAAATCTTTAAGCACTAAATGATGAAGAGTTATTATTTTTTGTTGGCACTTCTTATTCTGGAGGCTTGTACAAGCAACGATGAAAAAATAGTGCCACAGAAATACAAGTATGCCTCGCTTGAAATTGTTAAAGGTGATAAACAGAATGGAAAGACTGGTGCATTTTTAAGTGATACAATAGTATTAAAAACTGTAGCGAAGACTAGTGCTTTAAGATTAGATCATTTTGTTGTGAAATCAAAAATGATAAAGGGAAATGGATTTATTTCTTATTCACAAGAAGGACCTCCAGCCAATATCTTTTATTCCGATCTGAATGGAGAGTTTAAAGTTTTTTGGAGTGCAGGTTGTAATCAGATTGATCAGTCAGCTATTTTCTATTTATACAATACTGATAGCTGCAGTGTTAATAACATTAACTGGGGAATTTGTAGTCCTATTGATTCGGTAACAATCAATGCAACAACGCATACACCCTCGGGCTGGAACAAATCTTGTGGAGTGAATTGGGTTGATCGTTACGATACACGAATGCGTAGTCACAATAATAAGACATACGTTTCTAATCAAGGTATCCTGTATAAGGCTTCTATGGCAGATGCTTTATCATGGGAAAAAGTGGAGAGTGCTCCATCAGGAATTCATGACTTTGGATTTACTTCCAATGGCACTATTTATGTTCTTACAGAAATGGAAGGATTATATTCATCTAATGATCTTCAAACCTGGACACCTGTTAATAATGGAATTCTTGATCGACGCTATCCGGTTTCACTATTAGTGGAAGATTCTGTAGTATATGCTAGTTTTTATTTTGACGGACTATATAGATTTCGTCCATCTACTAATTTTTGGAGAAAGCTGCTTATTAACGGACAATACAGCGATAGGTATCAATTTCCTACAAGACATCCGAATGGAAATCTTTATGTTGTTGATAAGTGGGATAACTATTGGGTATCCAAGAATTCAGGAGATACATGGACTTATATAGCTATAGAGAACAAATATGCTAATTATGAAACAGAAGATCTGAAAATAAGTAGCTCAGGTTTAATTTATATTGGATCAGGCGACGCTTCACTTGCTATATTGTCACCTGACACTTATACGGGTGATCTGCATACTTATTATCAATGGAATGCATCAAGTCAGGATATCAACAATATTATCTTTATCGGAAATAATGTTTATTACCTGGTTAACTATACGCCAAATCCAGGAATTTATACTTCAGCCAATGGATGGCAAAAACTTGATATTGGTTTTGATAAGACAATTAGGAGCTTCTTACCTGATGCCAATGGCAAATTCATCCTGGGTTGTAGTGATGGAATTTATTATTGGAAGGATTGAGAGGTTTCCAGCATCTCATCAACGAATAAGAACTTGGTGATGAGAATAATAATGTAAAAGTAAGTTTTATTTCCTTCCGTATGCAATTAATGTAGCCCGCTTGAATTGCAGATCTTTAGAGTCATACCAGAAATCAATTTTCTTGATGAATCTTTTATTTCCATTAAGATCTATTACGCGGCTCTCACTGCCTTTAGCAAAATTGTGACGCAATTCAACTTCTTGTTTCGTTCCGTTTTGAAAATGTACAATGCATCTGTGCATGTTAAGAGCACCGTCCGTTACTTCAAGTTTAATGGCAGTAAACGTGCCACCAGAGTAGCTTACCTCAATAACATCTTTATCGAGACCGAAGTTTACTTTGCGGCTACCTAATTCAACCCACTCTTGTGCATTGGCGTGAGTAAACATACTTAGCGAAATCAACGCTAAGACAAACGTGATTCTGGTTAGATGATTTAATTTCATGGGGATTATATTTTTAATTCAATTTACAAATGCAAACTAAAAATCAACAAGCTGTTCATGATTTCTTTTTTAATAATGATCCCGTAAACGCAGCAAATCCTCCAACAAGTCCACCGAGCAAAGCCATTACTAAAAAGAGCAATGATTTATTGGGAAGTGTAAAAATGCGAGCAACTTTTTCTACTAATGGCGTAGCAGCCGATGAATCAATAAGCCACGCCTTCGCTAACCACAAAATGGCTATCCCTAAAAAGCCTGCCAGAAAATTAGCGTTCGAGCGTACAGCTACACCAGCGGCGAGAGCAGCTAATGCAATGCTCCACCAGGGTAGAAATAATTCCAATAAAAAAGCAAGTATGATAACAGTGATCATCTGAATTAAAAATCTCATTTCGAAGAAGCATTAAGTTGAGTTGAATAAAATATTTTGCCTGCATCATCTGTTGGTGAGTGCATGAAGAGAATAGAATAGTATTGCCCGTTAACCCACTTGTTTAACATGTCAGCATAATGTTCACTGCCTGGGTTGCCGGACTGCCCACCAGGATAGGTGGCCCAACATTTCACACCTGACTTCTCCAGGCTTACTATCATCCGCCATGACGGGCCATGTGTTTTTGAATTGGCATTTACAATATCATGATTACCCCCATGCTTAACATGAATACTCAATGGATCGATGCGAAGAAGATGTCCTACATAACTGTCTTTGTAATCAGCCCAATCAACAGTTTCACTGGTATGATCTTTCTTCCATTTTACAACTTCAGCTACGCCAAGTTTAAAAGCCTGTTGAATAACTTCTTTAGCCGTTTCTTTTTCAGATGTTTTCTGTACATCAAAGAAATTGAAATCTGGTTTTGTTTTAATGAGATGGATGGTGTTAAATGTAGTTGGGGTATAGAGTGTAGTATTCGGATTATTCATCTCATCCCATAGTAAAGGCATTAGATTGTCCCACCAGGCTTCATAATATGATGCTCCTTCTGAATTTACATTATTGTAGTAGTCCCATGCTTTTAATTTTTGATACGCTTGCTTCTCCTCAGCATTAAGTGATGTAGAATCAACATAACTTAAAAATACAGGAAGACTTTCTGCTGCTTTTAAATTATAATTATCATTCTGGAGCTTCATTAAGTAAGCAACATCTATTTTATTTGACTCACCCAATACCTGATTAATGCGACGGTTACGATAGGCTTCAAAGTGAGTAGCTGTCACATAATAAGGATACGTTGCGTCTACCGGGTACTGATTGGCTGAGCTTACAAAACCTCTTGCCGGATTTTTATACATCACATTTTGTTCATTGGGAATAAATGCTTTCCAGCCCATAGAACTCTTGCTACCATCAAGTACAAACTTACCTTCATCCTTACGGCGAACAGGATACTTACCTTGTATGCGCATTGCTACATCACCTGAGACAGAGGCAAACACAAAGTTTTGAGCTGGTGCGCTGAAATGATTCAACGCCTGCATATAATCATCATGATTTTTGCCGCGATTTAAAAGATAAAATGTAATAAATTCATTCGACTCATCATGTGCCAGCCAGCGAAAAGCATAGTCCTTCAGGTTATCTTCGGCATGGTAATTTCGATCATAGGTAACGGGCCCCCATGTTGTATAAATTACAGTGTCATAAAAAACAGACTCACCACGCACCTTGAATTTCTCGATTTGTTTTTTTGTAGGAATCCATTTTTCGTCCAGTAAATAGTTGTCGCGATTGCTTTGCTGATACTTTATAGCATACCAATCTACCAGGTCACGCTGAGCATTGGTAACGCTCCACGCAATAGAATCATTAAACCCAATGATGATGGCAGGTGCTCCCGGAAGCGAAGCGCCCATAGCGTTAATGCCAGGTGCATTTAATTGAACAGCATACCAGATGGAGGGCAGGCTGAGATTCAAATGAGGATCGCCACAAAGCATGGGTGAACCCGTAACTGTTTTGCTTCCGCTAACAGCCCAGTTGTTACTACCTGTTGTTGGATCTTCACCCGGGAGTTTTTTTGTATGAATGAGTTCATCGGGCAATGCCATTGGTATAGAATCAATTTTTACCGGATTGAATTTCCACCCGCCGGGATTGTCAACAATCGGATCGCCCACAGGCTCCATGTCAGGATAAAGAATATCAACCATATCCTTACCAAAAAGTTTTAGAGCATTTGTCATCTCTATATCTTTATCGCCCATGTCTAACGTCTGCGCCATATTTTTAAGCAGCAATGCACATTTTATTGGTGCCCATGGTTCAGGATCGTAATCTAGAAGTTTATATTCGAAAGGAAGGTCATCATAATTCAGCGATTGTATGTATTGGTTAATGCCTTCGCTGTATTTTTCTGTCATCAGTCTCGATAAGGGATCACTCATAACGGCTTTCAGTACATGCTCCGCTCCGAAGCTCATGCCCAAACGGCGTTGACCGCGATCAAAATTGAGGATCAATCCATTTTTTCCAGGCCCTGTAATTTCAGAAACTCTTCCTGCAGCAGCATGTGTCTGGAATTCCATTTGCCATAACCGATGCATGGCTGTAACATAACCTTGTGCCAGGTATAAATCTTCATCATTTTGTGCGAAGATGTGTGGAATTAAAATACTGTCGTAAACAACTGTTACCTTGGCTTTTAGCCCTGGAATAGATAGTTCTTGCTCACCGGTTTTGTTAGCAGGCTCCATGTTTTGCCAGAAGCCGTGAAAGGGGTCGAGGAATTTTCCTAACGGTGGCAAGCGATTGCCGCCAATAACCCAGCTCGAATTGAGAAGGTAAATAAGAGAGATGGTGATCAATGCAGAAAATGAGACCTTAGCAACTTTCATTTTTCCAGTTTAGGTTTAAGGCAATAATGTAAAAAGCTTTTCCTAATTTTCGGACAAGTATTCCACGAAATCTTTTATTACAACCGGTTGAAACAGATTTTATCAAAGTATTCTAAAGAGCAGGTTAAACAGGCCTCTCATATTAAGGCCATCTTCTTTGATGTTGATGGGGTTCTTACAAACGGTAAAATTATTTATGATGATACCGGAAAGGAAATCAAACATTTTAATGTTAAGGACGGACAGATTGTTGGGTACCTGAAAAAAGCTGGCATCATTGTCGGCGCTATTTCAGGACGCGAGACGGCTACTGTCACCAAACGAATGGCTGAGTTGAAAGTAGATTTTTGTCATCAGGGTATTGTTGACAAAGGATCAGTCTTTGAAAAACTTATTGAGCATTATAAGTTAAAGCCACGCGAAGTTGTTTTTATTGGTGATGATATAAACGACTTTCCTGTTTTTAAAAGAACAGGCTTCAGTGTTTGTCCTGCTGATGCGTTGGACTATGTAAAAGAAGTTGTTGATCTTGTTACGTTTGCCAAGGGCGGCTCCGGTGTGCTGCGTGAAGTAGCCGACCTGGTGTTATCAGCAAGAGGAGAGATGGAGAAAATTTTGAAAAGTTAATAAACAGTACAAATGGAAATATTTAAAAATAAAGTAAACGTTACAGACAAGATTACACTGGGTGGTGATAAGATGGTTTTGTTTGCAGGCCCATGTGCAGCAGAGAGTTTTGATATCTGTTTTGAAACAGGAACCAAAGTGAAAGAGCTTTGTGCCAAGCTTGGCATTGAATACGTTTTCAAATCATCATTCGATAAAGCTAACCGTACTTCATCAGGTTCATATCGTGGTCCCTCTAAAGAAGGTGGACTTGAAATATTATCACGCATTAAAAAAGAGCTTCAAGTTCCTATCGTTACAGATGTTCACGAATCATATCAGTGTGCTGAAGTTGCTGAGGTTGCAGATGTATTGCAGATCCCGGCATTTCTCTGTCGCCAAACAGATTTACTAAAAGCAGCTGCGCGTACAGGCAAAGCAGTTAAAGTAAAAAAAGGTCAGTTCATGGCCCCTGAAGATATGAAGTATGCCGTCGATAAAGTAAGAGGAGAGGGTAACGAAAAAGTATTTCTCACAGAACGCGGTGCAAGTTTTGGCTATCACACATTAGTGGTAGATATGCGTTCACTTCCTATTATGCGTCAATACAGTCCGGTTATTTTTGATGTAACGCATTCAGTGCAACAGCCTGGTGGTAAAGGCGGATCATCGGGTGGTCAGCGAGAGTTTGCACCCTTCCTCGCTCGTGCTGCTGCTGCTGCAGGCGTTGACGGATTTTTCATTGAAACACATCCTAATCCTGAAAAAGCATTGAGCGATGGACCTAATATGATTCCACTTCATGAGATGGAAGCTTTCCTCACCATGATTAAGACATATTGGGATTTAGGAAAGAAATCCTTTCAGTTATAAGCTCAAATAATTCAAATTTCAAAGAATTCAGAAGATTGAAAGCGTTAAGCCTGAAATTTTCATACAATATCTATGAGATTGGTAGATTTTAAATAGAATTACTATCTTTGCCCCGCAAAAAATTAATGATACCTTCAATTTTCAACACAAGCAGATTTATGAATTCCACCAAATTTAAAAATCCTTTGCTAGTCAGTTTCCTTGCAGCATTTGCATTTGTAACGATTCTTGGCTGCGGAGGAAAAAAAGATTCTGACACTAACAATACATCTGGAAAACTTGAGGGTACCATTTCGCTATCAGGAGCTTTTGCACTTTACCCATTGGCTAACAAATGGGCTGAGGAGTTCAATAAAACTTATCCTGATGTTCGATTTAATATTTCGGCAGGCGGTGCTGGTAAAGGCATGGCCGATGCATTGGCCGGGGCTGTTGATCTCGGAATGATTTCAAGAGAAATTAAAGAAGAAGAGAAAGCAAAAGGTGCATGGCCGGTGGCTGTAACAAAAGATGCTGTTATCCCAACGATAAGTTCTTCTAATCCGGTGCTCGCCACATTGAAAGAAAAAGGATTAACGAAAGATGAGTTCAGAAAGATTTTTATCACAACTGAATTTAAAACATGGGGACAAGCCATTGAGACAAATGCCGCTGAAAAGATAAATGTTTATTCACGTTCGGATGCGTCAGGTGCTGCTGCTACGTGGGCTCAATATCTTGGTGGTAAAGAACAAGATGAATTAAAAGGTATCGGAGTTTTTGGTGATCCGGGCCTTGCCGATGCTGTAAAGAAAGATTTTAACGGCATTGGTTTCAACAATATAATTTATGTATTCGATATAAATTCTAAAGCTAAATATCCAGGAATTGAAGTGTTGCCTATTGATGTTAACGGCGATAATAAAATAACTACAGAAGAACAATTCTATGGTGATATGAGTCAGCTTGTTGCTGCTATTAATGACGGTCGCTATCCTTCACCTCCGGCACGTGAATTATATTTTGTTTCGAAAGACAAACCTCAGAGCGAAGCCGTGAAAATATTCCTCAATTGGGTATTAAATGAAGGTCAGAAGTTCGTGACAGAAACAGGCTATATTCAATTGCCTGCCGAACGCCTCAAAGCCGAAGTTGAAAAACTGAAATAATGCGGCTTACCCGAACCTTAAAGGAATATACTGCAGGAACCTGGACTTTATTTTCTGTCGGTGTAGTTTTATTGATGCCGTTACTATTAGGCGTAGGCATTGCTCTCAAGGCATTACCAATCTTTGATCATGTTACATTGTCAGAGATGCTTACATCAAGTGAATGGCAACCATCCTCTGGCAAGTTTGGATTCTTACCCTTTATAGTAAGCTCACTAATTGTTACGGCCATCGGTTTGATCCTCATGATTCCGTTTGGTTTGTTGCCCGCTATTTACTTGACACAATATGCACCACCCAGAACACTAAAGGTGATGCGCTCTGTTATTGATATTCTTGCCGGAATACCTTCCGTAATCCACGGTGTGTGGGGTGTATTGATTGTTGTTCCTTTAGTGTCGGCTTACATCGCTCCATTTTTTGGTGTTAACACAACAGGCTATACTATTTTAGCTGGAGGCATTGTTCTGGCCATTGCAACGTTGCCTTTTGTACTTCACATGTTGCTGGAAGTTTTTCGCTCAATACCTATCGAATTAAAAGAAGCTTCACTTTCACTCGGCGCAACCTATTGGGAGACGATTAAAAAGGTAGTGTTAAGAAAAGCTTTCCCAGGAATTATCGCAGCCTTTGCACTTGGAGTTTCAAAAGCGTTTGGAGAAACTATTGCCGTGTTGATGGTGGTAGGAAATATCGTTCAGTTGCCAACAAGTTTATTTGATGCTGGCTATCCGTTACCAGCACTTATTGCCAACAACTACGGCGAGATGTTATCCATACCCATGTATGATGCTGCGCTGATGTTTGCGGCCCTGGTTCTGTTTATAATCGTGTTGATCTTTAATGTATTTTCAAGGTTGGCCATTCAACGTACAACCCAAAAATAATTACGCATGAGTAAGAGGGGTAAAATGATTGAGGAAAAATTCTTTAAATACCTGATGGCAGTATTTACCTACAGTCTTATCGGGTTGTTGTTCCTCATCCTTTACGAAATCTTTAAAAAAGGTTTTCCTGCATTATCGTGGGATATGATTTCGCAAGTGCCTAAAGGTGGATTTTATTTTGGTAAAGAGGGTGGAATTCTAAATGCTATCGTTGGCTCGCTGTACCTCGCACTAGGTGCATCATTACTATCTATTCTTATCAGCTTGCCCGTTGCTATTTTCATTTCGATCTCATTAGTGAAATTTGAAAAGTGGCAACACAT
>DATCRE010000314.1:0-2107 GCA_036569145.1 Cyclobacteriaceae bacterium | reverse complement strand
TCGATACATATAACTTTCCATTGACTTCAATGATGTTCTCAGCACCGAAACCAGTTTTTACAGAAGTTGTCACGGTGTGCTTGGAAAGATCTATAACGGAGACACGTGATGAGTCAGAGAAGTTTACCCATTCTGTTAGATAACCTTTGCCATTGTATACAGTAAGATAACGAGGCAATGCCAAACCATCTAATGTGTATGATGATACAAAGGTGTTGGCATTAACAACTTCAATTTTATTATCATTATCAATCACGATGTAAGCAAGGTTGCCATTAATAGTAATGGATTGAGCAACATCGCCCAATGCTTTACCATTATTCTTCAAGCCAAACAGATCCTGTTGAACAGCACCTGTTGAAGGATTATACGAGGAAACACTGCTGTTGCTATGACCAAATGCACCTTCGTTGATGATCCAGATACCAGAAGAGAATTCACCTTTTGGATTTTCGTCGTCCTTACAGGCTACTGCCAGCGCCAGAATAGATATAAGAGTTAAGAAATTGTGTAACTTTTTCATTCGCTTGTTTTGTTTTTAAATTGGATTGTAAGATTTAGATTATAATTTCTTCCGGGCATGGCCAGGTTCTGCATGTTTTCATAATACGAATTCAGTATGTTATTAACTTCAGCTCGCGTAGTGATTACAGCTTTTGAAAAGTTTATAGAATATGTCAGGTAAGCATTAGCAATAGCATAAGCTTCAAGTCCCTGGTAAGAATCATTATCAAGTGAGGTGTAACGCATGCTAGTATAATTCGAATTGATTTCGCCAACCCAACGTGTATGACTAACTCTGATGTAAGCATTGGCGAGGTGATATGGAACGTATGGAAGTTGTTTACCAATTGTATTCTGAGCTGTTGCTGATGTAGCTTTCAAATTTTTTGAACGATTGTAACTGTAGTTCACACCGCCAGTAAGTATAAACTTTTCGGTAATCTGAAACTCATCACGAATGGAAGTTTCCATGCCATAAGCATTTACTTTTTGCAGATTTATGGGCGACCATACACCTTGTATTGGTTTCCACATAATCCAGTTATCAACAAGTGTTTTGTAGCCCGTTAATTCTGTTTTGATGTGATGTTTAGATGTTGTTGCAGTCCACGTTGCACCGCCTTCTATATGATGAGCATCTTCTGATTTTAAATTGGGATTCCCCCCAGGATTCCAGTAGCGGTCATTAAGTGTTGGTACACGATAACCTCTCGAAGCCTGTGCCCGCAGGATGAGTCGTTGTTTTGATGTTGCTATCATTTGATATTGTGTGCCGAGCGATGGTGAGAATGGCGCATAGTGTCCGGCGTAAAATGCCTGCCTCATATTAAGCGTGATGCTCCAGTCAGGTAATATGTATTGATTCAAAGAAGCAAATACATCATATCTGCTTTCATGTTTTTTTTGCTCTATACCATCGGAATGAACGCGGTAGAATGAAGCATTGGCTCCATAACGTATAGATGTTGTTTCGCCAAGAGGCTTATCAATGTTAATGATAGCTGTCCGTTGTTCAGTGTGCGTCAGGCTGGTAACGTTATACACCTGATCATTGTATAAATATCCAAGTGAAGAATAAACATGACCGAGTGCATGTTCTCCATCATAACTAAGACTGAATCGTGCATTTTTATCTTCGAGCGTAGTGGTATCAGAATTATTAGTAACCGTTGGTTGTATCTGGCGATGGTTGTACGTGTATAAAGTTTCGAATGACAATTTTTTATTATCCGAAATCTTATAGTGAAGTTGCTGATCGAAACCATACGTATGTACTGCTGCGTTGTTTTGTTTTTTAGGATGACCAACAGCAGGTGAATTATAACTGAAATTATTTTGAAGCCAGCGATCCATCAGCTTCGTGCGTACTTCCCAACGGGCATTGCTGAATTGAAATTTTATTCCGCTGAAGTAACGACCAAAGCTTCCGGCCTGTTGATGCAAAAGTAGACTCATACCGGGTTTAAATTCAGGTTTACGTTGATTGATGAGTACACTTCCACCTAATGCATCACTACCATACAAGGAGCTCGCTGTGCCAAGTTGAAGATTCACATCTTCGAGAAGGAAGCCGGGGAATAAAGAAAAATCAGTTTGACCAAGT
>DATCRE010000313.1:0-7616 GCA_036569145.1 Cyclobacteriaceae bacterium | reverse complement strand
TCAAATGCAGTTTGCGGTGTAAACTTAGCCAGACCATTACCACTATCGGCTACTCCAAACCCACTAAAAGCAACAGAGCCTGATGATGGAGGAGAGCCCTGACTTGTTTTAAGATCAATTGCAGCGCCTTCGTAACAGAACTGTGTGTTAGCTGCAGGTACTGAGGCATCCCATGTGATAGCCGTTGAAGGATAGATGGTGGTAAAGCCGGTCTGTCGTCCTATGCAACCTTGAGATGTAGAGCCTGTAGTACCAGGATCAATAGAATAGCGTATCCACTTGTTAGTAGATGCAACAGCGCCACCAAAGGCTGCCTGGGGATTAAATTCACCGATGCCTGGTGCTATACCTTCACTGGCATCTTTAATACCATCTCCAACAATATCGTTAAAAGTTGAACCATTATTACTGATTTCATAAAAACCTCCAGTCTGGTTTCCGGTTAAATCATAATTTGTATTGACATTACAGTAACTGGACAGTAAGCCAGAGAATGATGCTACAGGTACCGGATTAATGGTTGGCACTTCACCGGTATAGGCAATAGCAGCCACTCCACCAAGGTTATAAGCGTAAGCAAGATCAGTTCCTGCAGCTATGTTATAAGGAGCTGTTAATAAAGGGCTCGCAAATTCGAGATAAACAACCACATAACCATACGTACAGGTAGCACATGTTCCAAGTGTTCCACCACCGGCAGGGTAGGCCTGACCAGTTGTAAAGGCTGAAGGATAGAAATAATATTCATTTAATGTTACTCCACCAGAACTATATGTTGCACCAGAAGGCTGCACACTATTATTATCGCCATAATAGGTTTCATATTCATTTCTGATAATACCGGTAAACGTAGGTTTAAGCAGAGAGTAGCCATAAGTAGGTACATAAACAGTATTCCAGGTGGTAATGAAATTCTGAATTTGTGCAACCATTGCTGGATTAATGTGTAATGCAACGGGAGACTCATTATTACAGTACTGTGTCTGAAGACTTGCGAAAACGTCAAACGGCGCAGTCACATCGAAATTCTGAGTGAAACTCTTTACACATCCGTTGGCTAAAGTTGCCGTATAGGTAACAGGCCATGAACCAATGCCTGCTGATTGCGGATCAAATTTATATGAACCATTCAGCTGAACAACACCCACACCGGTGAATGTTCCTCCTGCGGGGCTACCCACCAGGTTTACAGCCTGGTTACTAGTTGTATACGTATAGATACTGGGTTGTGTAATGACTACGTTTTCACTGGTTGTCTTCACGGTAATATCAACATTATCAGTAGCGCTGCAAAGATTTCCATCTTGCACAGTAACGGAGTAATTTGTAATAGCATTGCTGGCCGTTGAATTAGCAGGAGCGTTGAATGTTGGGTTTGAACTAGATGAAGTAAACCCGGCTGGAGTGGATGTCCATGAATATGTATAGCTTCCTGAACCTCCTGTGGCGGTTGGTGTTCCTCCAATGGTAATCACATCATCAGGGCAAACAGTTTGTATACTACCGGCATCTGCTGTTGGTACCGATGTAATTTGAAGTACGACAGATGTTGCAGAACTTTCACATCCATTAACGCTGGTGGCATACTTTGTAAACGTTCCGGTTCCAGGGCTTGCTCCAAAAAGTTGCGCAGCAGTTCGTGTGGTTTTGTTGGTGAACAGTACTGATGTCAACGCAGCATCATTATACCAATTGTAGGAAGTACCTCCGCTTGCTGATACATTTATTGTAGTAAGATCTGTTCCTGAGCAATATGAGTTATCACCTGATGGCCATGAAATAGTAGGAGCGGAAGGAGTAGAGCCAGAGGTTACAGTGGCCAACGACGTAACATCTTCAGTAATTCCTTGTATAGAGATTGTTGATGCAGCTTTAACCAGAATATTCGCTGGTGGTGGTGAAGATCCATCCATTGAAACTTTAAGTCCGCTTATTGTAACTTCATCGAAATCATCATTTGCCTGTGAATTATTCGATACATTTTTAAATTGTACTGTAAAGGTTGCCTGCGTAAACGAAACAGAACTAACCGTTACGGATTGAATATCACCACCAGGATCAACTGTAGCCGTTATGCCGCTTGTTCCGGGCTTGAAGATAAAACCGGATTGATCAAAATCTAAAATCAAAGTATAGCTTCCATTATCCGTTCCAACGATGTTATCGTAACTGTCTTCAGTAATGACAATGTCACCAAGTGTCGTATATTGATTAACGCATGCTCCAACAGAAGGATTGTTAAGCGATACACCTGTAGTAGTAGTGAAATTCCAATCGCCAGCAACGGTTCCTGCAAAGTTGTTACCGGTTGAATCTTTGAATACGTTAGCCCCAATTAATATATTGTTAACTTCATTTAAGTCAAGACCGCCACTGAGTGTGAGTGTAAGCGTAACAACATTCCCGGTTCTCGTAATGTATCCATCTCCAGAAGGAGAACCAGAAGTTGAACCTCTGGGAATTGTAGGATCTGAACCTGATTGATTAAATGTGACCTGTTGTGCGGCACCAGATCCGCCACTGGCAATGAATACATTCTCATTAAAGGTAATCGTAAAAACCTGATTTGAAGGAACGCCCGTACTTCCATCTGCAGGATTAACAGATACGATCAGGGGATTGCCGGTAGCAGTGCTTATAGAAGCTCCACTTGACCACGTGGTTCCTTTTCTGGCGAAGATTGTAAAATAATAAACATTGCCGGCAGTAAGATTGGTTATGGTTTTGGGCGATTGTCCTCCGGCACCTTTGAAGACTACAACTCCACCACCAAAAGAAGTGTTTGAGCCATCTGTATAACTTAAACTATTGGCTGTGTAAGAAGAGCCATTTCCTGAAGGAGTTCCTGAAACTAAACTGCCTTGTTTGACAACAACCATAACTTCATCAAAGCAGGTTGGATCAGTCCAATATAATGTCGCTGTTGTATTTGTATCTGATATTTTGAGGGCACTGGCGTTATCAACGTTACAGATTGTAACGCTGGTCTCAATACCGGCAGACCATGCTGTGCCTTTCCTGGTAAAAATTTTGAAATAGTATGTTTGTCCCGTGGTAAGATTAGTAACGGTTTGGGGCGAAGATGAACTTCCTCCTTTATAAACAACTTTCCCGCCACCAAAAGAAGTATTGGCTCCATCAGTAAAGCTTAAGCTATTGGCTGTGTAAGCAGAGCCATTTCCTGAAGGGGTTCCTGAAACAGAACTGCCTTGCTTGGCAACAATCATGATTTCATCGAAACAGCTTGCTGGATCTGTCCACGAGATTGCAGCATCATTAGTGCCAGCCAAAGCCGAAAGTCCTGTTGCATTAGCCGGTGTTGTGATGGTTGATCCGGAAAATGCTGAAGCAGTAGAATACACTGTATTCAGTGCATTAAAAATAATAAAGTGATAGGTAGTACCTGCAGTAAGAGAGGTTAGGTTCACTGAAGTACCCGAACCTTTATAAACGCAAAATGCGGCAGCATCATTTTGATAGGCTGTACCAGTGCCAAAAGTAGCACTTGCTGTGTATGTTGAAATATTGTTTGTAGGTGTTCCAACAGTTATGGCGGAACCAGACTTGGCAAATACTAAAATAGTATTTGTCACGAACGGGTTAGTCCATGTTACATCACCTGTTGTTATACAGCCGTTAAAGTTGGCACCCATTGGGCCGGGATCTTGTGCAAAACAAATAGTTGATAAAAAGCAAAGTGCAGTAATTAGTAGAGTACCCCTCATGGTCGTTTATTTTTAATAAAGCAGCCTATGGCTGATAGTGTTCAGTAATAAAAATTCAGTTTTATAATTAATCGTTTAACTCGCCATTCTTATCTGTCTTGATAACATAAATAGATGAGAGCCCTGACACCTCATTCGATCCACAGATAAGAAGATCGCCATTATCAGTTTCCCGGATGCTATTCACGGTTTCATTACCAGCACCGCCAAGTATTTTATTCCAAAGTATATTACCACTGCCATCCACCTTTATTAAAAAAATATCCTTTCCACCTTTACCGCGGTTGGGCGTAGTTAACATTGATCCACCAATGACAAAACCACCATCTTGTGTAGCTATGATTGCATCACCTGTATCATCACTACTTGATTGGTTTTCTGACACAGCTTTATTATCAGCAGAGAGTTCTCCATCAAAATAGAGTTCACTTCCGGTGATGATGTTTCCAAACTGATCAACGCGGGCAAAGAAAACATTACCATTGGCTCCAGTAGGTGTAGCGTATGTTCCTGCAATACCATAACCAAAACTTGCTGACGTAGCGGGCTGAATGTCATTTGCATAGAGCTGCTGGTCGGTAAGCTCACCATACTGACTAAAATTTTCGAAAGTAGAATTCTCTTTAACGTAAGGTATTCCCAGATAAGATCTTGAAAAGTTTTGATTGTCTTTCAATAAGGCAGTGGCCCAGATTATTTTGCCTGAAGGTGTGGCATGCATAGACTTGCTGTTAACATAGTCACGATCGATTTGATCATAATTTTTAGACCACAGAGTATCGAAGGTTGTGGGATTGATAGAAACCAGATAAGGTTTCTCACTAGCTGCCAGGTATTTGTATGTACCTAATGCAATCAATTCATTTTGTGCATTAAAGGTTAAAGCCCCACCGTGAAAATCAATGAGATTTGATGTGTCTTTCCGATCCGCGATAACAAGCTTTTTCATCACGTTTCCATTTAAACCAAGCTTGAATATCCGGGCTGAATAGATGACTAAATCAAATACCGAGATATCGCTGGACTGAAGGTTTAGTTTTATACTGTCACCAATAATGTAGTAACCATCCGACGTTACTTTCATACCTTTAGCCGAGCCTCCCGCAAGAATAACGTCATCAGCAACACGTTCACCATTCTTGTCTGTGCGAATCAGAATTGTGTTTTGATTACCGTTGGCCAGAGTTTCGTTAGCTAAAATGGCAAACCCGTTATCTATCGGCTCTGCCGTTACACCATAAAGGTTATGTGGCCCGTCATAAAAACGTATAAAAGTATTGCGCTGTGAAGGCGTGGCATCTTCAATGTTTTTGCAACCCCAGCAGCAGAATAACAGAAATCCAAATAAACTACACCGTAAAATCATTTTCTTTTATTCAATTTTTTTGGGTTGAAGATGTTGTATACATAGCCTGCTGTAGCAGACAGCGAATTTATTTTGAAGATGCTATCAGCATAACCGTATTGAAAAGCCAGGTTACTGTCAGTATTAAAAGCAGAAGATTTTGAATTTACTGCTGTGAGACCGTATAGAAATCTTACTTCAGCGATGATAAATCCTCCACCGAGTTTAAAGTGTGCACCAGCAGAAGCTAATACACTGACATTAAATTTTTGTCGCACAGGATTAAGATCAAATGATTTCTCTTCAATAAACTGGTATCCCTTTCTTGTTCTGGAACCTGTAAATGTTGAGCCGAGCAAATAATCTCCCTCGACACCTATAGCAACAAATGGATGAAATTTAATTTTAGGAAACTGGTATTGTATACTTATTGGCAGCGATAACCAGGTTTGTTTCTCGGCTGCTTTTGTTGTAAACGTAGTGTCAGTAAAGTTAAGCTTGTTGGTGTAGCTGAATGTGCGCTGCGCAATGCCAAGCTCCGGGTTTAATACCCAATTACCCTTTATGGGAAGCTCTATGTTAACGTGAAACTGAACACCAATTTTATATCCATAGCTACTGGTTCCGCTGTTAGCTTCAACAGCTTCGATCACGTTAGGGCTGCTGGCATTGGCACCAATCTTACCACCTATTTTATAAATTGGTTTCGTTCTGAATGTTTTATAAAGTGCGATAAACTCAGCCGGATCGACTGATGGATTGATTTCAAAGTAGTGATCAGTGCGTAACAGATTTAGCATGGCTTCGTCGGCCTTTGCTGGCTCTTCCAGGTAAATATAGGTTAGTGTTAAAAGCTTGTACGCTTCAACTTTTTCCTGTTCGGTAAAACCATTTTTGATACAACCTTCTAAAATGGATGGAAGCTCATGGAGTCTACCCTGATCATAGGTTGCCCGTGCTGTTCGCAATGTTTGTGTACACGTAGATTGAGCCCTCACGGTGTAGGAAAAAAGATAACAGACAGCAAGAAGTGGTAAAAGTTTTTTCATTCGTTTAGTTATAGTTATCAGTTAATCGTTATCCGTTAATAGTCGCGTTATGCCGAACTATTAACGATTCACGATTAACGTTTCTACTTATCATTAGCTGGCAGATTCTCACAAGTCTTTTCATAGGTCAAATCCTCTGATACGAAAATATCCCACTCATCTTTTGTGAGATTTCGTTTCACTACGCCACAAAGTTTATTAGACATGGTTTCAATTTTAGTTGGCCACGATTTAATAATCTGTTCTTGCGTACCTGCCAGCAGTTGCTCATCATCAGGAGTGAAGGCAATAGACCAAACCCAGTTAGGGTGATCGGCCAGTTTAAGCGGTTGCTCCTTTAATACTTTAACATTCCAGAGGCGCACTGTTTTATCCTTGCTTGCCGTAGCGAAGAAAGTTCCGCTGTGGTTATACTTGATATCCTGAATCATGGATGTGTGACCGGCGAGTTCGCGAGACACAAAACCATTAATGATAATTTTCAATAAACCACGGTTATCACCCGTTACAATTGATTTGCTATCAGGACCAAAACACACTGCGGTGAGTCCGCTTAAATGATTATCGTAAGTTGATAACACAGCAAAAGATTTAGTATCCCAGACATAAAGTGTTCCCTTATTGCCTGAGTCACCTGCACCAGCCAGGCTTGCGCCATCAGGACTGAGCGCTATGTTTCTGATTTTTTCTTTGCTGTTTATAACTTCTTTTGCGGTGCTCATATCAGAGTAACGAATGCTGTAACCTTCATTATCACGCGCAAAAAATCCTTTTGAATCAGGAGTGAATTGAAGATTACTTACTTCGCCTGTAAATCCTTTAATCACTTTTGGTGCTGAAGGATTACGCAGATCATAAAGCTCAACAAAATTATTTTTTGGATTAGATGAATTGAAGTTACCACCAGCAACAAGCCAGTTACCATCTTTGCTCACATCGATAGATGAAATGAGACGATAAGGTGCATCACCTGCAAGAACTTCAGAAACCCATTTGTCATTCTGATAAGTCCATCGCAAAATTTTACCTTCACCACCACCAGAATAAATTTGATTTCCTGTAACGCGTGTTACCAATGCACGAACGTTGTTGAGGTGCCCCGTTAAGTTATTTGTTAATGGATCTTCATACTTCTTCAAGGCATTGTATAAACCATCATAGATGTCATTATCATAAACATAGCCGCCAAATGATTTGTTGAAGTTAAAGGCCTGCTGTGCTAATAGTCCTTCTTGCTCGGGATCTGCTACCTGCACAGACTTAATAGCAATAGCTTTAGCAATAGCACGGAAGCGAAGGTTTCTCGCCTTCTGTTCTTCCTGGCGCGCAAGCTCAGCGTTTTGATTGGCTTTTATCTCATTGGCTTTAGCCCGCTCTGAATTTTCTTTAGCAAGCTTTTCATTTTGTTGAGCCAACACACGTTGCTGATCGGCAATAGCTTTTTGTTCAACAGCAATTTTTTGCTGACGCTCAGCTTCTTCTTTCGCAGCTTCAGCT
>DATCRE010000312.1:0-3235 GCA_036569145.1 Cyclobacteriaceae bacterium | reverse complement strand
TAATATCATCAAGAGACTTCTTTTCCATCAGTGATATAATGGAATTCTGATACCATGAATCTGTCAGTCTTTCTTTTCCTTTTAAACCAACCTTACCGAAGATGTTTTTGAAAACATTATCATAATTGCCGTCTGGCATAGAAACGAATTCTTCATCTGTAAAAATGCCACTGCTTAAGGCAGCGCATGCTGAAAACAGATCAGGATGCTTTAGTGAAAATAGTAATGATCCGTAACCTCCCATAGAAAGACCGGATACACCACGGTACTCACGACTTGGTTTGGTTTTGTATGTTGCATCAATGAAAGGTATAAACTCTTGCGTGAAGAAATCTTCAAACTTAGAAGCGCCATCAAAGCTGTTAACATACCAACTCACACCGGCATCGGGCGTAATAATAATCATTGGTGGAATCTCTCCATTGTTGATTGCTTTATCAGCATACCTGTTTACTTCTCCGAATTGAACCCAGGCTCTGTCATCATCAGTATAACCATGAAGCAGATACACAACAGGATAGCGTCGTGTAGAAAGATCATAGTCGGGTGGGAGATAGATGGTGTAGTGAACATCTTTTGTTAGCGTCTTGCTTTTTAAGACCTGGTGTTCAAGTACTTTTCCTGTTTGCGCATAAACAGATGCAGAAAAGAGAAGCATTACTAAAATGATTTTGATTTTATTCATGAGTAGTGGATTGATTTTCTTAAAAATACAAAATCACTCTTCGAATGATATACTAACCGCGGACTATTACACCAACGACCAAAATCATCCTTGAACGTATTTGCTTCATGCACCGTAAATCTTACTTATCAAAGTTTTGCAGTCTTACTATTTTAAATAAATTTGCGACCTCTTCGGGGGATTAGCTCAGCTGGCTAGAGCGCTTCCATGGCATGGAAGAGGTCATCGGTTCGACTCCGATATTCTCCACATTAATTGAAGTCCGTGTCATTCGGACTTCTTTTTATTTCTAACGAATGCCTTTTAAATCGGTATTCAGAGCGTTTTTCCCCGATATACAATCCAATCACCCTAATTACCATTTAATTCCGTACCTTTGCGGCTTAATTAATAATTATTGATGAATACTTTTGAAGCCCTTGGCCTGTCTAAGGGGTTGGCAGAGTCGGTAGCCGCACTTGGATTTGAGGTACCTACTCCCATACAGGAAAAAGCAATCCCTGTCTTACTACAAGGAAACCGTGATTTTGTTGGTCTTGCCCAGACCGGAACCGGAAAAACCGCCGCCTTTGGCCTTCCACTACTAGACCTGGTAGATGAAAAGCTTAAAGACACACAAGCGCTAGTGTTAGCACCAACCCGTGAGTTGGGTTTGCAGATCACTAACGATCTGGAAAATTTTTCAGACAAATTTAAGAGGTTCAACATTGTGGCTGTCTATGGCGGCTCCAGCATTGTTGATCAGATCAGAAAGATAAAAAAGGGTGCCCAGATTATTGTGGCTACACCTGGTCGCTTAATCGACTTGATTGGTCGTAAGGCCATCAACCTTAGCACCATCCGTTATGTAGTGCTTGATGAAGCTGATGAAATGCTCAACATGGGTTTTAAAGAAGATCTTGATGAGATTCTTCAGCATACTCCTGAAACGAAAAGCACCTGGTTGTTCTCAGCCACCATGCCTCGTGAGGTAAAGGCTATATCGAAGAACTATATGACAGATCCTTTTGAACTTACCGTTGGTGAGCAAAACAAAGGAAATGCTAATATCGATCACCAATATGTTCTCATCAGTGAGAAAGATAAATATCTTGCTGTAAAAAGAATTCTTGATTACGCCCCCGAAATCTTTGGTATAATCTTTTGCCGTACACGTATCGATACACAGCGTATTGCAGAAATGTTAATGAAGGATGGCTATAACGCCGATGCATTGCATGGTGATTTAACGCAGCAGCAACGTGATCGTGTAATGGTAAAATTCCGCCAGCGTTCACTGCAGATCCTGGTAGCGACTGATGTTGCTGCCCGTGGTATTGATGTTGATGATATCACACATGTACTTCATTTGAATTTACCTGACGAATTAGAGTTTTATACACACCGCAGTGGTCGTACGGCGCGCGCTGGTAAAAAGGGTGTTTCCATCGCATTCATCTCACGCAGAGAGTTAAGCAAGGTTAAACAAATTGAACGTTCATTGAAAGCTCCGTTTACACGGATGATGATTCCTACAGGACCAGAAGTTTGTCAGAAACAATTGCTCGCACTCATGCACAAAGTGCGTGATGTGAAAGTTAATGAAGAAGATATTGAAGCATTCTTACCTGCTGTTTATGATGATCTGAAAGATCTTACCAAACAGGAACTGATCAAGCGTTTTGCATCACTTGAATTCAACCGCTTCCTTGATTATTATAAAAATGCTACCGATCTGAATTCAGAAGATGGTGGACGTAGCTCTAGTCATGAAGGCTTTGCAAATGGAGATCGTTTCTTTATCAACGTTGGCAAGATGGATGGTCTTGATAAAGCAACTATCCTTGAGCTTATCGATGATAACAGTGGGGTTGGTAAGAAATTCATCGGCCAGATTGAATTGAAAGGTGCTTACTCTTTCTTTGAAGTTGACAAGAGTAAATCGCAAGATATTTTGAACGGCTTTAACAATGTTGAATACAAGAACAGAACTGTTCGGGTAGAGATTACAACAGAGCGTCGTTCAGGTGGTGATGGAGGAGGTCGCAGAAGAGGCGGCAGCCCAAGTGGCCGATCTTATGGCAGCTCAGGTCAAAGTCGCCCATACTCTGGTGGACATGGAAATTCATCAGGAGGAAGACGCGATTTTAATAAAGGCGGATATAAAGGCGGTTCTGATCGCAGAAATGATCGTCCTAAAAAGTGGGATTAACCTCACACGGACTTTAATAATTCAGATCTGTATTTTGAAAGTATGCTGGATTTCGAAAGGAATCCGACATACTTTTTTTCATTTATAACGGGCAGGCTCCAGAGATTTGTGTTATCAAATTTGGCCAGCACATCATGCAGGCTTTCATGAAGTCTTATTGTAACCTTGGGAACGGTCATGAGTTCTTTAATCGTAATCTTATCATAGAGTTCCTGGTGGAAGATTACATTTCTAACGTCATCCAATTGAATCAATCCAACCAACTCATTTAATTCATTAACGACGGGATATAAATTTCTTCTTGACTTTGAAATAGCTTCTACCAGGTCACGCAGTGTTCCTGTTGAATGAACACATTG
>DATCRE010000311.1:0-3340 GCA_036569145.1 Cyclobacteriaceae bacterium | reverse complement strand
GATCTTAAACTTATTAAGGTTTTGATAATGATTTATATAACAGTTGATTATGGAAAAAAATAAAAAGATACTGATACTAACCGGCGGAGGTGATTGCCCTGGGTTGAATGCCGTTATACGAGGCGTTGTAAGGCGAGCCAGGAGAGAAAAAGATTGGGAAGTTTATGGCAGCATTGAGGCGTTTAATGGTATTCTCAACACACCCCAGGAAATCGTTAAACTAACGCGTAAGTTTACGGCTGGCATTCATGTTAAGGGTGGTACCATTCTAAAGACAACAAATAAGTCTAACCCTATTAAGTTTCCAACCCTTGAGGCAGATGGTAGTATCAAGTACGTGGACAGGTCTGATGAACTGGTGAAAAAGTTGAAGGCTCTTCACTTTGATGCTGTCATTAATATTGGTGGTGACGGATCTCAGAAGATTTCCCAGATACTGCATGAAAAAGGTATTCCAATCATTGGTGTTCCGAAAACAATTGACAATGATCTGAGTTCAACCGACATGACCTTTGGTTTTCAAACAGCAGTACAAATTGCTACTGACAGTTTTGATAAACTTGTTACTACGGCTGAGAGTCATCATCGTGTTATGATTATGGAAGTCATGGGACGCGATGCAGGATGGATAGCGCTGCACACGGCTATTGCCGGTGGTGCAGAGATCTGCCTGATACCTGAAATTCCTTACGACATTAATAAACTCGTAAAACGCTTAATGCTCCGTTATAAAAAGGGAAGAGGCTTTGCCAACATTGTTGTGGCTGAAGGAGCAAAGCCAAAGGAGGGAACCATCACAGCATCTGCCGGAGAGAAAGGGTCGGAGCATGCAAGGCTTGGAGGTGTTGCTTATCAGCTATCAAAGCAATTGAAGGATGCAGGATGTAAAGCAGAAATTCGTGAGACTGTTCTTGGACACGTGCAGCGTGGCGGAACACCTATAGCGTTTGATAGAATACTGGCCACATTGTTTGGAGTAAGAGCTTTTGAACTCGTTCTCGAAAAGAAATTTGGTCGCATGGTGGCATATAAGAATAATGACATTGTTGATGTTACACTTCGAAATGCCATTAAGGAGTATAATTTCGTTAAGAAAGACTCCAACCTGGTAAAGGCAGCAAAGGGTTTAGGAATTTCCTTCGGAGATTAAGACATCAAGCTAGTAAAAATCACAGAATGCATTGTAAACAATCGTTAGCGTAAAAAACTGTGTGCGATTAACACTCTACTGTCAACACTTTGCTAAATTCGACCCCGTTTAAATTAACCAAAAACCTAGAGTCTTTCATGAAAACTATTAATGACTTCAATTTCAGTGGTAAGCGCGCACTCATTCGAGTTGACTTTAACGTGCCACTCGATAAGAGTTTCGCCGTAACTGACGATAACCGAATCAGGGCGACTGTTCCAACATTGAACAAGATTTTAAAAGATGGTGGCAGCGCTATTTTAATGTCCCACCTTGGAAGACCTAAAGATGGCCCTGAAGAAAAATATTCATTAAAGCATACTGTAAAAAAAACTGAAGAGCTTTTAGGCAGACCTGTGAAGTTCGGTGGTGACTGTATTGGCGAAGAAGCATACAAACTATCTGCAGCTTTAAAACCAGGTGAGGTTCTTATTCTTGAAAACCTTCGTTTCTATAAAGAAGAAGAAAAGGGTGATCTTGCATTCTCTGAAAAGCTTTCCAAGCACGGTGATATTTACGTTAATGATGCTTTTGGAACAGCGCATCGTGCACATGCATCTACAACCATCGTTGCACAATTTTTTAAGGACAAATGTGCTGGTTATGTAATGGCAGCAGAGCTTGACAATGCAAAGAAGGTTATCGAAAAAGCAGACAAACCTTTTACAGCCATTATGGGTGGCGCAAAAATCTCTGATAAGATTTTAATCATCGAAAACCTGCTTGATAAAGTTAATAACCTCATCATCGGTGGTGGTATGGCGTATACTTTCTTCAAGGCTATGGGTGGAAATATTGGTAACTCACTTGTTGAAGCTGACAAATTAGATCTTGCAAAAGAACTTATCCAAAAAGCTAAAGCAAAAGGTGTTGAACTTCTGTTGCCAATAGATTCTGTTATTGCTGATAAGTTTGCGGCTGATGCTAATACAGACATTGCTAATAACACATCAATAAAAGATGGCTGGATGGGACTTGACATCGGGCCACAGGCGCGTGAAGTTTTTGGTAAAGCTGTTGCAAACTCCAAAACTATTTTATGGAATGGCCCAATGGGTGTATTTGAAATGGAAAAATTTGCAGCAGGTACAAAAGCTGTAGCTGATGCCGTTGTTAAAGCAACACAGAACGGAGGATTCTCTCTGATAGGAGGTGGCGATTCAGCGGCCGCAGTTAATCAGTTTGGCTACAACGAAAAAGTAAGCTACGTATCTACCGGTGGTGGTGCATTGCTTGAATATTTTGAAGGTAAAGTATTACCTGGTGTTAAAGCACTTGAGTAAATCTTAATTGAATTTAGTCCCAATAGGAGAGGCCGTTTCATAATCTGAAATGGCCTCTTTGCATTTAGCGTAACAACGAGCTTGCTTGGGTTTAAACCTTTATGGCAAGGCTGCATTTACATAGGCAATTGATGCTGAAGCTTTATCGCGGATTTTTTATATTTGTTAAGCCCTTATGTACAGGCATCTATTGTTTTACCAAATTCTTTTTTATCATGAATATCTTTGTGGCAAAAATTAATTTCAAAACCAGGAAGGAAGATCTTGAAGCAGCATTTGCAAATTACGGACAGGTAATATCCTGCAAGATTGTAAGAGATAAAGAAACAGGCCGATCTAAAGGTTATGGTTTCATCGAAATGCCGAACGATGCCGAAGCATCAAAAGCTATCGATGCACTGAATGAAAAAGAATTTGATGGGAGAATCATTGTCGTTAAGCAGGCCAACCCAAAAACATTTAAGGTGTAATCTTAGCTATGAGTTTTCGAGACACGAGCCTCTAACTTGTTAATTCGAAACTCATAGCGTACGATTATCTTCTGAAACTTTCCCCAATGAATTTTAAGGCATCGGTAATGCCGGTTCTCCAGTAAGTCCAATTGTGTTCCCCATCGCGTATTCTGAATTCATGTGGAATACCACGATCACGAAGTTGAATATGCAACGTTGAATTTCCCTTGTAAAGAAAGTCATCATCACCACAATCCAGGTACCAGCGCACTTTCTTAATATCATCAAGAGACTTCTTTTCCATCAGTGATATAATGGAATTCTGATACCATGAATCTGTCAGTCTTTCTTTTCCTTTTAAACCAACCTTACCGAAGATGTTTTTGAAAACATTATCATAATTGCCGTCTGGCATA
>DATCRE010000310.1:0-2750 GCA_036569145.1 Cyclobacteriaceae bacterium | reverse complement strand
TCAGACTATTCAATACGACTCAAAATAGTAAAATGTTTTTCACCTTTTACATGATTTACCGCAGATGTATGGATTTTTACAAACATTAAGTTTTTAAATGACAATAGTTTAACCTAAAGTGGCTTGAATTGTTCGAATGTTTCTTTACAATCTTCGCAGTAGTGAATAGATCTGCAGAGTGTGGGGCCGAAAGTATTTTTTAATTGAGTGTTTGAACTATTGCATTTGGGACAGGTGGCGTATTCCAGGATATCAAGTTCGGTCACAACATTAAGTAGTGGAGGAGGTGCCAGGCCAAATTGTTTTAATGCTGCCCTACCTCTTTCTGTAATGCGATCTGAAGTCCAGGGTGTGCGAAATGTTATTCGAACATTTACTTTCGTAAGACCATGCTTCTGTAGAACTTCAATGATTTCGTTCTTCATAAAATCAATTGCCGGACAGCCCACAAAAGTTGGTGTCATTTCAATTTCAACATCATCATGATAGATTGATATTTCTGTGATGACACCCAAATCTACGAGAGACAAAACCGGTATCTCAGGATCTTTTACTTCCTGCAGCCATTCATAGATTTGATCACTCGTTATCATTTACTTATGGATATACGATGTCAAATGAGTTTGGAATAATCTGGTTAAGATGATGCTTCATGTGCTTTACATAGTCAATAGCCAGCCACTCCAATGTTCTGAGTTGAGGCTCATGCTTGCCTGTGTTACATTCATTTTTATAACTCTCAGGAGGCATGTTGCTTAGAATTTCTACAATTCGTTCGTTGACGAGTTTCCAAAGAAAGACGATGTCATCAGGTTTCATTGAATCATAACCGTTGGCGATGACCCAGAAATCCTGACTGTAAACTATGGTAGGCGGAGTAACTTCATATTGACCACAGATAAATCGCCTGATGTTATTCTGGGCAGAATCAATCAAATGACCGAGGACTTCTTTCTTACTCCATTTTGTTGGAGAGGAGTGATAGCTGAGATCGGCTTCTGAAAGGTTTCTGATTTTTTGTGAATAGTCAGTTACTATCTGTTGTAATTCGTTAATCGTAGCTTCCATTATCATTTTAAATTTACCATTCTGCTGTTGGGTCAATCCGAAAAACCTCACTCATTTCATCCAATAAAAGTTGCAGGTGGGGAGTATGATTGCCAACACGTCCACCATATACAGGCGTTACAGTTTTTAAGTCCGGTAATTGCAACTTTGTTTGATTAATGCAGGCATCGATTTTTTGTATCCATTGTTGTTTTAACGCAAACTCGCCTTCAAAGATTTGTGATTCAATAAGTACTTTTTCATAGGGAGATTCTTCAAACATACCCAAAGCGTAGGGCATAGCGTAGTTTAATGATTGCTGCAGCCTGTCGATGCTTTCTTCTGTTGCAGAGCCGAGTTTTTTAATCCATGTGTTAGCATGAAGTGTATGATAACGAAGTTCACCTTTTATCTTGGAAGCCAACTCCGCTAAAGGTTTAAACGACGACCTGGTGAGCATATCAAACCGGATGGCATCAGCAGTATCAAAAAGAAAATGACGAATGAGGCTGAAATCATATTCACCATTGGGCAGTTCTGCTAACTGGCAATTATGAAAGTTAGAGGCGTGCCGCATAAAGGCAACTGTATCGGCATCTTGCTCTCCCAACTCATGAAGAATAGTGTATAAGGCAAAGCTTTGCCCGATCTTATCCTGGGCCATGGAAGAAAATGCAATATCCTCTTCAAGCAATGGACCAAAGCCTGTCCATTCAGAATTTCGGTGACCCAGAATAAGTAAGTCATCAGCTATCTTGTAGAGTAATTCCTTTAGTGCAAGGTCATTCATAGTGTAGTGGAATGAATATCAGGATGAATGATTAATGTTCTCAAGAAAACTTTTGAGCTTATCACCACCTTTATAATCGATGGCATCTCGAAACTTTTTTTCGGGCAAGGTCATCCAAAGATCTTCTTCTTCAGGTTTTGTAAAACGAATGTCTCGTTTTGCAATGCACCAGATGTTATAAACAGGTTTGTCTGTAGCAAATGCTATATGCGCTTTTTGAAATGCACCTGTTTCATTATGGGCAACAATACTGCCTGCATGAATATGTTGTTTGCCTCTTTTTAGCAGATGATATATTTCGAATTCGATCTCAGCTCCATCGGTCACAATTGTTTCATCGATTAACGAATAAGCACTTTGCTCGCCTTCTGTAAAAGGTGAAACAAAGACTCTTTGTGTTTCGACTACACATAGTGAAGCACAGGTAAAGCGACGTGTATATGTTTCTTTCGCCAGAATATAGGCCAGCTCAACATCAGAGGCATGCACGCATCCTTCATGCTGAAATGGCTTACCTGTCTTGGGTTGAACAAATACTTCGTATGTGCCTAGTTGATCCAACGGCTTTATTGTTGAAAAACTTTCATGGCTTTCAATTTTAGGAAGACGATTAACGCGGGGATCGAGTGACTCCATACCTTGTTGCATAAACTTATCTTCTTACGCCAAAGGCGTAACGTATGATGTTTGCGGAGAACGTAGTGCATCGCGTACCCAGCGACCACGTTCTTCAGCAATGCGTCTCACCTCAAGTCGTTCCTTATTGCAAGGACCATCGCCGTTAATAACGCGTTTGAATTCTTCCCAGTCGGGTTCAGTATAGCTCCATTTATCAGTGACGGTATTTTTCTTCAGGTTTGAATCAGGTATAGAAAAACCAAGCTCCCATATTTTAGGAACGTACATATCCAGG
>DATCRE010000309.1:0-4292 GCA_036569145.1 Cyclobacteriaceae bacterium | reverse complement strand
CATTCAAATCTTGTAAGACGAGCTGATCTTTGTCTGCCAGGTAAGGAAGTGTAATGCCTTTTTGTTTTGCACGAGAGGTCATGGCGGAAACTGATTCTCCATCCTCCAAACCTGAATTGACTAAAAGAATAGATACATTAGCAGGCTTCAGACTCTTGATTCGCTCAATATAATATTCGTCGAAAGGGCAGACGTTTGAAGTGAATATGATAACAACACCCGCACTTGAACTATAATCTGACAAATGAATGACTTTACCACTAACATCAGGCAATGCAAAATCTTTCACTGCTTGAGCAAGTGATGTAAAACCTGAACCGATAAGAATTAAGAAAAGAAGCTTTTTCATCTTGTTATTTTTTACTCCACACCAACACAAAGTTTTCGGTTACTGAATACTGTAAAGGTATGGTCGTTTCAATACCTGTTGCAATAATTCGACCAATTATATCACCGCCTTTATTAAGTTGAAATGGCGTTATTTTCAGGTTTTTAGCCAGTGTAAGATCTTTTTTGCCATAAACTTTTATAAGAGTCTCCTTGGCACACCAGTAAATGCAAAGCTTGGTTATGTTGTCGCCGGCATCGTTTAGCTCTACGGCATCCAGCACGCGCGGCGCTATGCGTGCTAATTTTGACTTGGGCTGTTCAAGATCTATTCCTACCGATTCATTTTTATCCACCAATGCCGCTACATAGGGGTAAGAGTGGCTAAGCGCCAAGTGATAATCAGATCCTACGAGAAAAGGTTTACCAAATTCATCTTTGGTTACACCTTGAAATTGAAGTCCCATGTTTTCCATCAGGTGTCTGATCAGTGCGCGGCCAGCCAGCCATTCCAGTCGCTTGTAAGAATTGGTAATGGAGTCAGACACCTGCTCGAAAGGAGCAACCATTCTGGCCAGACTTTCTTCATCTTCTTCTATCCGCCACAAAGCCAGGGCACCATTTGTTGTTGCTTCAATTTTCGCTAACGGCATCTATTTCTTTTGATATGCGTAATGAATAGTAGAACTTTCGGAAAGTTAGGATAAGATGATCAAACTTCAAGTAACCAGACTTCACTCACTTACAGGCCACCGCGATTGTGTCTATACATTGCAGCCGTCATCAGACCCTTCGATCTTCTTCTCTGGTGCAGGCGATGGCATGATAGCCAAGTGGAATCTTGAAAAACCCGAGAGTGGTGAATTGATTGCTAAACTTCCCAACTCGGTCTATGCGCTTCATACTGTGCCGGGTCATGATATTCTTATTGCTGGTCATAATTATGATGGCATACATCTGCTGGACTGGAAGAATAATAAGGAAGTTGCTTCGTTAAAACTTACAACGGCTGCCATCTTTGATATCCAGTCATACCATGATTTGATTTTCGTAGCTACAGGTGATGGCGGGTTAGTGAAGATAAATGCAAGACAATTAACAAAAGTGGGTGAAGTAAAAGCATCAGATAAAAGTGCCCGAACCCTGGCTGTTAATCCCCGCACAGGAGAGATTGCTGTTGGCTATAGCGATTATTTTATACGTGTGTTCGACATGGATTCGTTAAAGCTGAAACATCAATGGCAGGCTCATACTAATTCAGTATTTACGTTACGTTACTCACCGGCTTACCAATATCTGTTAAGTGGAGGTCGTGATGCCAGGCTTAAAGTGTGGGAAGCAAGAGCCGGATATGTGCAGGCTGCAGAGATTGCAGCACACCTCTATGCGATAAATCATATAGAGTTTAGTCCAGATGGTAAACATTTTGTAACTTGTAGCATGGATAAATCCATTAAGGTGTGGGATACTGAGGAGTTGAAGTTATTAAAGGTCATCGATAAAGCCCGGCATGCAGGGCATGGAACTTCTGTCAATAAACTTTTGTGGACATCACATCACCATCAGTTGGTTAGCGCAAGCGACGACCGTACTATTTCTGTCTGGAATATTAATTTTGAATATCAAGCATTATGAGAGTTACACCACTTGAAATCCGTCAAAAGTCATTCGAAAAACATTTTCGTGGCTATGACAAAGATGAAGTGAACGGTTTCCTTCAAACCCTTTCACAAGAATGGGAGCGTACGCTCGACGAGAACAAAGAGCTGCGTATTAAATTGGAAAGTACCGAGCGCGAAGTAAGTAAACTTCGTGAGGTTGAAAGCTCGCTTTACAAAACATTAAAAACTGCTGAAGACACAGGCGCCAATGTCATTGAGCAGGCGCGTCATGCTGCTGAGCTGAGCATGAGAGAATCCCAGTTCAAGGCAGAAGCCATTCTTAACGAATCGAAAACCAAGGCCAAGTATATTATAGAAGAATCTGATCAGCGTGCTAAAGAGATTCTGGCCGATATGGAAGACCGTTTTAAAATCCTGGTCGACAATTACAAAAAGCTTGAAGCCACGCGTGATGATTTGATAAGTGAATTGAAACGCCTGGCTACTGATACACTTGAGCGTGTGGACAAGGCCCGTGCCAGTGCATTAGATTTTGATGCCGATCAGCATCTCAACCAGGTTCGTCGTGAAGCCAAGAAAGCTATCTTCCCCAATCTCGATTTTACTTCTACCTACAATACTCCTAAACCAATTTCTGAACCAGCGAGAGAGATACCTGCGCCTGTTGTTGAAGAAGAGGTAAAAACTTTTGTGGTTGAGCCCGAGCCGGTGTTCGCCAAAGAAAAAGAAATTGTATTTGAACGTGAAACCATAGTTGTCGAAACTCCACAACCACGTAAAGTTCAAAAATCTTTCTTCGACGAAATAGGATGATCGGACGTATTGCACTCGAAGGTCTCGAGTTTCATGCTTTTCATGGCGTGTACCCTCATGAAAGAGAATCAGGAAACTGGTTTGAAGTTGATGTAGTTGTTGAGACAAACTTTTTAAAGGCTGCTCTTGACGATGAGCTTGCCGACACTGTAAACTACGAAACAATTTTTCGCATTGTAAAAGCAGAGATGGAAATACCATCCAAGCTGCTGGAGACTGTTGCCGAAAAAATTGTTGATGATATTCTTAAAGAGTTTCCATCCGTTGCCTTGGTGGAATTCAAAATCTCAAAACTTAATCCACCCATTGGAGGCAAGTGCAGAAAAGCTTCTGTCATGCTAACGAAGAAACAAGGAGAGTAATAAAGTTCGAGGTTCAAAGTTTCAAGTTGTATCAGCAACCTGAACTTTGAACCTCGAACTAATTTAACCCGATCTATTGACTGTGGTCCGTGGACTATCGACTGTTGACCAATGACTTATCAACTAAAACTCACTCGCTCCGATATCATAAGCTGTGCCGTTTTTTCGCTTGCTTTTATAAAAGTCAAGGCCAATGTTATACGATGAAATGTCAGTGCCCTGATCAATAATAGGTGATCCTGTTTTCAATCTGTAATTGATACCTTTTGCATTCAAAAACAATAAATCTCCAATTTTTGTTGTGGTAAAATTATTTGATTTTACTGTTGGGGCATTATGCAATGTGGTGATGTAGGATTTATCATCGGATCCATTTGCTTTGACTATGATATTGTTGATACAGACGTTATTTGGTAACGTCTCTGAATAGATTGCTATTCCAATATCTTTTGGATTGATGACAGTGTTGTTAATGTATTTGAAACCATCTCCCGTTGGAGTGCCGCGCTCATCGCAGAAAAATCCTTTGTCACCAGCATTAATAACGATGTTGTCGTGGAAGACATTGTCACCTAATCCAAAAGTGCAAATTCCTACACCTGTGCCACCGTTGATTAAATTACCATAACAAACTCCACCAGTGCCGCCACCCATCAGAATACCGTTTTGTTGAGATGGCTCATCTTTAACACCATAATTTTCTACTACGTTGCCATAGATTGCAGCACCAACTGTTGCACAGCTTAATTGGATGCCGTCCCACCCTGAACGCAGAACGTGATTGTTATACACTGAAATATTTTCAATAGTGTGTGGTAAGCGAGTTCCGCATCCGTCAACTTCAGTGCCTCCATACGATGAAGAACCAAGATAAAATCCTTCGCCTGCTGTATCGTGAATGAAATTGTCGTGGAGGAGAACATTTCGCATGGTGTAGTTTCCGCGGATAGTAGCGTCATCACATGTTGGATCAGTCTTGGCCATCATTCCGGCAAAGCCTACGTGATGAATCTCGAGGTGATCTACCTCAAAGTCACTGCTCAAATCAGTAAGCACAATGCCATCGGATATAGAGCCTCTTAAATTAATGCCATAGTATCCTTCAGTATCGCCACCTGTAATGCGAAAGTATTTACTTGTTGATGTTTTGATGTTGTAAGGTCTGTCA
>DATCRE010000308.1:0-19410 GCA_036569145.1 Cyclobacteriaceae bacterium | reverse complement strand
AGCGTGATCTTTCATCCATGCACTGACTACTTTTCGTAGTGTTGGCATGTTTATAGGATAACGCGGATGATCATTTCCCAGGTAATCATCCAGGTAAGTATGCTTCGTTGGCGTTCCGGAGTGTTTGATAATCAGATCAAGAATTTCGGTATGGTGATGGTTCATAGCGATGCGTATTGAGTGAATGACAAGTTAATCTTTAGTGATGATAAAGTTTTCTCATACTGAATATTTATAAGATGATGACCTGGTAGGTAAAAACACTCGCGCTCGAGCGTTTACTGGTTTCGGACGCAGCATCTATAAAAGCGGACGCGAATTCTATGAAACATGATGTTGCTGACTGGGCGTTGACGACTTTTGTTACCAGTTTCTTCGAGGCAGAATCTAAGTCTGTGGAACTCAGTTTCGCATTTCACTAACTCATTTCAAATTCAACAATCCTCTAAGCATTAATTGAAAAAGAAAGGATTCTTCAGATGCTGCACAGGAAACCGTAGAAGATGCTAAAGTTCTAGACAATAGTGGCACACTTTTAAGACTTTAAATCAATTAACAATTTTTGCTTAAACAACGTAACAAACTTATTAACATGCTTTGAGTAGAATATAACAATGATCAAGGCCGCAATAGAACAGAAACCTGCAATAACAGAAAGGTAAAAAGAGATGTTCATCAGCGCTAACCAGGCAAGACCAATCGTAGAAGAGATAATTAGTGATTGTTTAGCCTGGTTTCTGCTATCCAGCCATGAGCTTGAATCACTTATTTTAACAGGATATCGTATTGCCAGCAGAAATCCCATGCAAAGCAAAATGCCTGCAATAAATAAATATCCTGTTAAATCTTTAACAACGCTTTCAGAATAGAGCGCGAAGAATATTGCTGATGTAAGGGAGCAAATAATAAAGGGTACTAACATCAACTTTAAATATGTCCTGAATAGAATATGATCATTCAACGGACGGTAGAATAAATTCAAGCTGAGCTTAAAGGCAAACCCAAACGCATTATTACCATAATTAGTCATGAGGGCTAGTGGAAGCATCATGGTGAAAAACATGATCTTCTTAAAAAGATCTAACGTAAGGTAGTTATAGCTTACTAGTGGCAACAACTCAAAGAACAAAACAAATTTTAGTACAGCAAATGCCCTCTTGTTTCTTATTGGCAGACTAATAAGAGCTTCATTATAGCTTTGGCTTGTTCTTAATTTTTCAAATGTTTGCCTCTCAATTTTTAAGTATTCGGTTGTTAATGACAATGCAATGCTGATAATAAAAATTGCTAATTGAAAAATGAATGAATATTCAGTAAGCAGTAGATCAGCAAAAATTAAAAGACTTATCATCAAAATATCTGCCAGCAGAATAAAGAACATTTTTGGTACTTCCCACAAGAACAATTCCTTTACATTGTAAATTATCAGAAGCACAATAAGAAGTTGAATTACAGCATTAAATAACATTCTAAGAGAGAAAAAATCAGAATTGCCAATGAAAAAGATAACCCAAATAGTTAGAATATTAATAACAGAAACCTTTATAATGTTCGCTGAAAAGTTTATAAGGAACCGTTGTAACGTTGTGTGAGGATAATGCTTTAAACTTAATACGGATTGCCTTCGAATGGAAGGAACAAAATGATAAAGGAGAAGGGCTATTAAAGAAAACGCGATCAGTTTAAGATTCAATTCTTCATTTGATATATTTAAGCTCTTTAAAAACTCATCACTTTCATCTTTGTACGTGGTGAATATAATGAAAGCAATAGCTAAACAGCTGGAGAAGAAAAACCATAAATATTTACTGATGATAATGAGCTGTTTAACGGAGTCTTCAGCGTTGCTTCGCTTTCGTACTTGCTTTACTAACCTGAAATAGAGCGTGACGATTCTTAGCATTTTCATATCCATGAAAAATTAAGTTTCGTGTTTTCGATCTCCGAGAGTAGGTTGTGAGTAACAAAAAAAGTTTCTAAGCTTTCGAGATCACCTTGAAAAATAAATTTTGTCTTGTCAAGGATAAGAAAATTACTGGCTAAAGATTTATGATGATTTAAATCGTGGCTTGTAAAAATAATAATGTTCTCTGCACTGGAATAGTACCGGATAAAGGAAACAAGTTTGGCCGACGTAATGGAGTCCAGACCGGAAAAGGGTTCGTCAAGCAACAATACAGCAGGCTTGTGAATAACTGAACTCATGATCTGCACTTTTTTCATCATGCCTGTAGAAAAGCTTTTTATAGGTTTTTTACTTTCATGAATGGAAGATTCATCAAAGAAAAAATTGTAAAGTTCCTGGGCACGAGGTTCAATATGTTCTGTTGGCACGTTATAAATAGCACCTATAAATTTCAGGTATTCCAGAATTGTAAATTCTTCCATTACAGGAATGACGTCGGAGACAAACCCGACCTTCATTTTCCAATTCACTTCATCTAACCTGATTTTATTATTATCTAAATAAACTTCTTCCGTATCAGCTTCTAAAATATTAGCCAGACAATTAAAGAGCGTTGATTTTCCTACGCCGTTTCTTCCAATCAAACCCACAATGCTTCCACCTGTAAGTGTTACCTCCAGGCTATCAATTATTGTCTGTTTATTAAATGATTTGCTAAGCTTTTTAATTTCTAAGATCATGGGTCAGTGTTGTTAATTCTCCTCTATCTAAAAAATACTCACTATCAAAACTAAAGTTAGTAGGCGGGTTGTGAGTGATAAACAAAGTAATGAAATTTTCTTTAAGCTCATTCAATAGGTCTAAGGTATATCTTTCAGTAGTAGCATCCATTCCCGCTGTTAGCTCATCTAATAGTAACACTTGTGAATTTTTAAATAATGCTCTCGCAAGGCCTAATAGTTTAGCCTGACCACCCGATAATTTTATCCCTCCTTGACCAATAAGTGTAAATGGTCCTTCAGGAAAATTAGCAGACGCGGTTTTCAAGACGATGTTATAAATATTCAAAGCTCTTTGTTGTTCTTCCGGACTTTCGACATTATCCATTATAATGTTTTCAAGTACTGATCCGTTAAATATTGCTATTTCTTGAGGTACAATAGCAAATAAATTTCTCCACTCAGATTTTGAAATTTGATTCCATGAGAAAGTATTTTCAGCTTTGTTTGTAACAACAATAACTTTGCCGCTGGCATTGTCGTACATTTTTAATAAAAGTGAGAAAAGTAATGATTTTCCAGAACCGATATCGCCTTGTATTAAAATTGTCTCTCCCTTTGTAGCAATAAAGTTTATATTACGAATAATATTTTCATGACCTACAAAACCAAAGCTTAGGTTTTCGATCTCTATTTTTTGAATAAAAAATGAAGTCTGAGAATGTGATTTTTCACGGTCTGTACGTAACATCAATTGATCTGTAATTCTGTTGATGGAAATATCGACTTTTTTGTACAGCATATAAATTGGTATAAATCCATTTGCAGCATTAATTACCGATGATGATAAAAAAATTATCGCGAGCATTTCGCCAAGTTTAAGTTGAGAGGAGAGTACTTGTATACTTGTTAAAAACACAATACTCATGGAACTTAAAATCAGGATAAAACCTACAGAAAGATTAAAAAAGGATTCTGTTTTGTTTAAGGCAAAAGACGATTGTTGAAATCTATTGTATGTTCCAAACATTGCACTGAAAAAATGCTTTTCTTTTGTGTAGGATTTAATAGTATCGATGCCTTTAACAATATCATAAAAAAAGCTTTCTGTATTTCCATAAGTAGACAGTACCTCTTTTTGTGACTGAATTATTTCTCCTATAAAATACTTACTGATAAAAAATATTGACGGTATTGAAACCGTGAGTATAATAGCAGATGTTGATGATTTGGTAAAAATGAATCCAATAAAAATAACGATGAGCAGTGCGTTTATTACGGCATTGCCTAATGCTTGAGTAAAGAATACATCAATTTGGTGAATATCCATTAATCTTGATGTTAGATCACCGATTTTCTTTTTCTCAAAAAATGATTTGGGGAGATAGATAAGATTCTCAAAAAAATCAGAAAAAATTCTTTTGTTTAAGTTCTGGCTTTGCCGGTAGATCACAATTTCCCGCATGTATCCTAATATTGAATTTGATATTAACAAAAAGGTAAGTGATAAAAAGGCTACCGTTAGTTTCTCCATATTTTTTGAAGGAAGTATTTTGTCAATGAAATGTTGATAAAAAATTGCTGTGGATAGACTGATTGTGGAAATGATTAAACCAAGGAATATAGATATGTAAAGAACTTTTCTTTGAGATTTTAGGAAATCAATAAATACTTTATTCTTTTTTGGACGGTTGCTGTCATCTAATCTAAACAGATCTGTTAGAGAAACCGTAAGAAGTATTTTAGACTTCCAGATGTTTTCTAGCTCTGCGTCACTTATTGTAAATACACCCTTTTCAGGATTTCCTATAAGGTGTTTATCAATTGAAACCTTTCCATAATAGACTATGAAATGATATAAATTCTCATTGATGACTACATGTAGAATTGCTGGTCCTTTTAATTCTTCAAGATTGTCAATACTCGTGGCTCTTAAAGCTTCAGAGGATAGATTTAATTCATTACAGGCATTATGCAACCCCAGAATAGTAGTTCCATTAGTGTTAGTACCACTTAGTTCATTAATCTCTGTGATAGAAAAATTTGAACCATAAAATTGAAGGATAGATGCCAAGCACGCTGATCCACAATCTTTTGATTCTTCCTGTAATTGAAATGTCTTTTTGGCGAGACGGACGATTTTCTTATCCAAAAATATTTTTGATGTATACTGGTGCATTTATTTTACCCTTATGTTCTTTTACAAGAATACCGTTTTTGTAAAACAAGAAATGTGGATACTCATTAAAATTAAATTTCTTGGCTACTTCTGATGATATTGAAAGTATCTGCAAATTTTTGCTTTGCTCTTTTCGATGAATATTATTTTTTAAATCCATATAATTTTCAGTTGATAAGATCAGTACTTCTATATTTGTACTGTCACCTATCTTTAATAAGTCCTTAATTTCCTCTTCACACACATTGCATGATGTGTTGACATAAGCAATGACTGTTTCTTTGTACCTACCTAAGGTTACGCTAGATGTGTCGCCAGAAAATGCTATTCCTTTTATAGTTAAATTACTATTCTGATTTTTTATATCATCCCCATTATAAAACTTAATCATGACTAGGATGAATAATAGAAATGAAAGGACAGGTATAATAAAGGTTAGTTTTTTTGGCATATTTAATTTGCAAGACTTATGATAAAAGTGTAGATAATAAACCACAAAAAAAGAACTGGTATATAGCCAGTTAAAACATGTGAAACTCCTGTTCTATAATCTAAATTTAAATTGGTTGATAGTCTTGAAGCAAGAAAAAACCAATATGCTACTTCGAAAAGATTAAGGGTTTGCAGAATATAAATAAAGTTGATATTTCTATCATCTAAACTAATAAGATTTGATAAAGACAATGGAAAAAACGAACTGATGTCAGGAATTGTATAGTTTGTTTGAATGAACAGAAACCATAATATTTTAATGAGTATCGGTATTAAAAATAAAAATTCTGCTTCGATCAAAGAACAGAACACTGATTTAAAATCTAGTTCGCTATTAAAGAAAAAGGCCGCTGATAAAATGAATAGCGTTAGGATTGTAAATTTTATTAGGTAGAAAACAACAGTTGTTAAATAATAAATCCAGCGATTGTTAATTTCATTATTTATAAGGTCATTAATTTCATTATAATCCAGTAGATGCGAATAGGATTCAAAGTATAATTCGTCATTAATTAAAAGATATTCTGAAACTCTCAACATCAGAATATAAGAAAGACAAAATAGGAGAAATTTAAAAGTTGATTCAAATCTGCTGCCAGGCAGGGTTAGATTAATCTGAAACACAATGGATTTTTATTTTAAATTAGGAAATAGTATGGGGCTACCTATTAGTAGCCCCACAACGTCAACGTATGGTTATTGTTTATCTTAATCCATACATCCAGCTATACCTCCGGCGATACCACCAATTATTGCACCAGCAGCAGCACCAACAAGTAAGCCTTGTGGAGAAGGAGCAACCATAGTTCCAACGCGAGCCCCACTAACTGCTCCACCAAAGATGCCACCAAAAATTCCGGCAACACAGGTACCAGTAGTAGCTTTGCCGCCAACAACCAATGCCATTTCGTGAATTTGTAATTTTTCCATTTGTATTTGAGTTTAATTTAAAAAATATGTTCAATCTGCAGCACCACAACCTGTAGCAGCACCAAGCAAAGCTCCTCCAACTGCACCAAACGTTCCTCCTAATACTACTCCCGCTATTGCGCCAACACCGGCTACAGGAGCTCCAGCAGCACCTCCTGTAAGAGCGCCTGACACCATACCAGAAAAGAATCCACCAAGAATTGATTTAGAGCAGCTGGCCTTGCCCCCAACTGCTAGGGACATTTCACTAATTGATAATTTTTCCATTGAATTGTTTGTTAACATTATCAGAAAACTGTCTGACACAGGTATACATTTACAATTAGGTGAAAAAAATTAATCAAGTCGCAATTATTTATTCCAATACCTTATTTTTTGGCACTCGGCTCCGTAAGTCTACGCACGATTCTCTATGTGTTTTTTTCTTTTTGTTAAGGCCATGTACTTATCTAATTGGTCGTTGAGACCTCTTTCTGCCGCAAGGTAGCTTTAGCTTTAATTTGTGGTTGCATTGAAATAAATTTTTAACTGGAGATAAAGAATACCAACAGGGCAAGGGACGGTAGAGATCGAAAAATATTACACTCTTTCTACGAACAAACAATATTGTTATAAGAAAACATTACCATAGCTGCAGCCACTGGCGGCAGCCATGGTAATGTTTTTTGCACTTGCTGCATGTCTTAGAAATGACGAATGCAACTTTCTGTATCCGCTACTTGTAGTCTTCTATTTCTTAATAATCCTCTTCGTTACAGTATATCCATCACCCTCTACCTTCACAAAATACATACCCGCGCTAAGTGTCTTCAAGCTTACTGAGCCTTTGTCTGTTTTTTCGGAGAGGATCTTCTCGCCCGTGATGGTATAGATATCAACGCTTAACTTTCTAACGCCGTCAGTCTGAATAAAGAGTTCGTCCACAACCGGGTTTGGATAGACAGTTATATCCGTTGAAATAGTTTCAGTGTCCGTTGTGGCAATTCTTGAACTGCCCGTGTTAATACGCGAGAGTGACCACAACTGATTGGAGCTTGCACCACTACCCCAAAACTGCATGATTGATCCGTCAGTTGTTCCGCCACCCGTGTCAAGACACTTCCCGTTGGTTCGGTTTATGATTTTAAAATATGACCCCACGGGTGTGATTGTCCATTGCTGATTGGTACTTGAACTGCTTGCCCATTCACCTACGGTAGAGCCATCGGCGGTATGACCCACGCCATCAAGGTACATATTACCGGTTACACATTTCATTTTGTAATAGCCACTACTAAGTGTAATAACCCATTGCTGATTGGCACTGCCACTTGCTCCCCATTGAGCAACGTTTGATCCATTTGTTGTAACGCCGAGGTTATCCAGGCATTTACCACTGGCAACATTTGTTACAAGATATGTTGCACCAGAGACAATGCCAGCTAAAGCATTTACTTCACCTGCTGATAGGGCATAGTTGTATATTCTGAAGTCATCTACATTTCCATTTAGCAAAGGATCAGCATACTGGCTTCGTCCGATGTAGTTTAATACGGGTTTAAAATCCAGTGGCCTGATGGTAATGGCTGTCGATTGTGCTACCTGCTGGCCATTTACATACATGGTTGCTCCAGATGAACCTAACGTTACAGCCACGTGAGACCAAACTCCTGTAGGTAACACGGTAGCAGTTAAGACTTGCTCTGAACCGCCATTCTTAATAGCGAAACGCAGTCCCGAACCTGAGCTTGGCGTTAAAAACATATATTGATTTTGGTCGTTACCAAAATCGAAGATACGCTGCCATACAGCGCCGCCATTCCAGTATACCCACGTTGCTATAGTAATAGCTTGTTGATTCGCCACATTTGCCGGTAGTTGTAAAAAGGCATTAGTGCCATTCAGTGCAATGGCATTCGTACCAACCTTGCCTGTAACAAAAGAAGTACCTCCATACGTAGCACTATGATTCAGATTAACAGAGTTATCCAGTGTATTTCCATCGAATGCCAGGCTTGTTACAATATCGTTGCTGCCTGTTGAAGTTGCAGACGCCTCATTTGAATAGCCAGAACGATTCAAAGAATTATCAACTGCTTTAACAACATAATAATGCTGCCCGGTTGTAGTTGCTGTATTGTCTACAAATGACGTTGACGTTACATTGCGTGCAATGGTATAGTAAGGTCCTCCCGCTGATTCTGATCTGAAAATGGTATAACCTGCTACGTCACTTGCTGCACTGGCGGTCCAACTTAAACGGATAGATTCTGCATTAGCCGTCGCCACCAGGTTGGTTGGAGCACCCGGCGCAACAAACTCGATTGACGCGCCAACAGGAAGAAGACGCCATTGTTGATTCGTTCCACCATTCTTGTCCCATTGAACAATACCTGCAGCCGGTGCTGTACTGCTATTATATACATCAAGACATTTTGCACTATAACGGCTACGGATATAAAACCAGCCATCACCTGCGTAGTCGAGATACCACTGTTGAGCGGCATTCTTTATGTTATCCCAGGCATCAATGCTGCCACCATTTTCCAATGAAAAGTTTAACACGTCAATTGCTTTACCGCTGTGCGCTGCTGCCAGTGTGAAGTAACTGTAGTCACCACCAATGCGCGAATCGACAGGCGTTACATCCCATTGCTGGTATGTAGCACCTGTGTTTGCATTTTGCTGAACCGCAGCACCAGCAGTAGTAGATCCACCGGCCACTTCAACCACCATACCGCTATTTCGGTTTACCAGCACATAACGACCGTTTATAGCAGGTTGGATGTCATCGCCCCATGTAATGTTGACAACTCGTTCAGCGTTAGTTTGCCCGGTTTGATAACCTGTGCCACCAGGTAATGCCATGATGTATTCACGCTGAGGTCCATAGCCATCGTAAAACACATCTTTGTCTTTTGATAAAAATCGATACGAGGTTGTTACAGCTTGCCGTTCTGATGTGCCTCCGAAGGCTTGTATCTTTCCGTCAAGTGTGCGATATACCGATGCAGCAGTCCAGTTAGGTCGATGCTCAGCATAGCCGAGTCTTACACCATCACTCGCTTTAACAAACTCACCACGTGCCAACTCTGCAGTACCCCACCAGATACCTGTTTGCAAACCATACTCAACACCAACCATTGCTTCCATAACATTGTGCAGCTCATCATTGGAAGCATAATCGCCATTAGCCCTCACTGTTTGTTGAAAGGTGGCGTAGTTATCAAAGCTACCCGCGAGCTGATGCGTATTCCCTTCATCTAATCTATCCTTTAATGTATTATACCAGCTTAACGCCTGATCGTCGTTAAGTGTGTTGCCTCCACTGATACGAATATTGGTGAAGCGTGAATTTTGTTTCAGCAAACCTGCAATGTTGTAAAAGTCAGTTACAGTACCTTGTCCTGTGGAGGTATTATCCGGTTCATTAAAGGGTGAAACAGTCACAACTGTGCGACCCGCTTCCTGATGACGCCTGGTTGTTACATCTATTAGTTGTGCCCAATTTGCCGCGTTGCCCGAGAAGGATGCATCGACGCTGGGATGATCACAATTAAGCACCACCTGTGTGTTTGACCCAAGCCGGCTATTAATTATACCCAAGCGTTGGTTCAATGTGCTAAGCTGTGCTGCCTGCAGATCTCCGTTAACCAGGGCGGCAGTAGGTGTAAAAGAAGATCGCACAACATCTACCCGATCTGAACCCATAAAAGCGACTCCACGTCGAATGTTTTCTTCACTTAGCCACGCCAGGTCCAATCCCCAGGTAATGGGTTTGGCAGCACCTGCATCTGTTACACTAAAAGGGACAGTACGGTCCGGAATAGGCTGAGCAACCAGGTTATTGCTCGCGCTTGTAGTTTGCGCATTTGTATTGACAATAGAGAATCCCAATAGAGGGATAAGAAACAGGAGTCTGAGTTTTATCATAAATTTGGTTTTAGAGTGAATGCTTTTACAATTGCGATTTGATCGCTTTTTGGTCTCAGTATAGCTAACCGTGCCATTCACAAACATACCCTCAGGCGAGGGCGAAATAGCGGGGTATTTGAATCTTTAACAGGGGGTGTATCGGTATTTCAAACGTTTGTTCAAACGTTTTATATTTTGCTATCATTTCTTGATTGTTGAATATTTGTACCGCCGCATGTATAAATATGAACAATCATTGTAGCGGACGAGCCAACTCATTCTAATAGTCTGATAATTCGAATTCTGAATCTTTACCAAGCAATGACTTTTTTAGTATTTTCTAAATAATGCTAAATATTTATTGTTTATCGATAATTATTTATTCTTTTGTAGTGTAATTTAAATTGTAAAATCATTATGAAAAGAATTTCAACAATATTTCTTCAGGCAGTCATTGTGCTTATTGGTATTGTGGTGCTTGCTGTTTTGATTCGGTTTCCCTTAACGGAGGGAAGAGCCGCAAACTTAGACTTGTTCAGCATTTACGCTGACCCGTTCATCTTGTATGGATATCTAGCATCAATCGTTTTTTTTGTTGCACTGTATAAGGCGTTTAAATTACTTGGATACATCGGTCAAAATAAAGTATTCTCATCAAACTCGGTTAGGACTTTGAAGAGTATAAAGTATTGTGCAATCATATTAAGTATTTTAATTGTGATAGCAGGAGTATACATAAAGATATTCCATAATGAGAAGGATGATCCTGCAGGTTTTCTCGCCATTTGTATCGTGACTACTTTTGCTTCTATTGTAGTTGCAACTGCTGCAGCAATTTTTGAAAGAATCTTGCAGAAAGCCATCGATATGAAATCTGAAAATGACTTAACCATTTAAGCGATGCCAATCATTGTAAACTTAGATGTGATGATGGCAAAGCGAAAGATTTCTCTGAATGAACTTTCTGAAAAAGTTGATTTGACATTATCTAACCTTTCTATCTTAAAGACAGGTAAAGCGAAAGCAATTCGTTTTAGCACCTTAGAGGCAATTTGCAAAGCCTTAGACTGCCAGCCGGGTGACATTTTAGAATATGTAAATGACAAGAAAAGAACATCGAGCCGTTAATAATTACTTATAATGTTTTGCTCAGCGCATGAAACTTAAGTTCCGTATGAGAAAAGAAAATTAAGGCATACACATTTTGCTAGCTACCGCCTCTTAGTCAAATCTCACTCCAAATTCTTGATCAAATTGTTTCTTTTCAGCTGGTGGCATTCTGTCCCTAAGTACACGAATTGTGAGTCCGCCTATAAGTTTATCACCTTCTAAGTAAAACCAATCTGATATTTTATTTTGGTCGATTTCTATTTTATCGCCGAGTTTTATGTTTGTTACCTTGTCAGGTAAGTTATCGACTTGGCCAAGTAGTTTTCCATCTTTTGATTCAATATTAACCAACCAAATATGCTCTAAACCATCTTTAGTCGGGAAAGGCATTTTAACACTAAAATTTGTTTGATTTCTTTTTTGGCTTTTAAAAGCTGTTAGAAAGCTGTCGAAGGTTTGCCTTGATTTCTTAATGGCTTCATTCATTTCTTTGTCTTCGTCATTGATATTGTAGATGTCCGGTTGGCCTTCTCTTTGAGTTTTAGTAGTCTGTCCGAGAGTGATAAATGAAGCGAGTACAAAAATTATTATAAATGGTCTTTTCATGTTGTTATTTATTGTCTGAATTATTTCCTTAAAATAGCAAGTAATCATCCTTTGATGGTAAATTATTTACAGAATAAGTTTATTGAACAAGGTATTGAAAAAAAGAAAATATTTAGAACTTACTGGCAAAGATGGATATCAGAATGTGTAAAGAGCAAGCTCCTGGCACAATAATAAAAAAACCGTCCTTTCAAACTGAAAGAACGGTTTAAGTTTTGCATAGCACATTTAGTTCTCGCCTACAAGAACTATCTAAAGAGTTAGATTATTTTCCGAACAGTTTATAACCTACAGATAGTTGTAAGTTATAGTTCTTAACTTTTGTTCCGGAGTTAGTATCGTTGATATCACTCAAGCCCTTTATGAATCTGAAGCTGAAATTAAGTTTCATTGGTAAATCAATACCAACACCAGCTGCAAAGCTCACGTCAGAACTTTTGTAATTATCTTTCACATCTGTGCTGTTAGAGCCGACCTTGTATTTTGCTGAAGCCAATACACCAAATTGTGGCCCGGCATGAAAACTAAGAACTTTATTAACATTGAAACGAGCAAGTACTGGCACTGTTACATAAGCTAATTTCATTTTTTCACTTCCAGATTTAGCCCCCTGCCCAGAATATAATAGTTCTGGTTGTACTCCAAAATGTTCAGTAAGCATTGCAGTTAAATAAGCACCTGCGTGAAGACCAGGTAGAAAGCTTGGACTGCTTGTGTAACCATTGCCAGAAAAAGTTTGGTTAGCCAGATTCAAACCAGCCTTTACACCGCCACTAACTCCTTGTGCAAATGAGCCCGCACTAATGAAAGCCAGGAAAACTAAAACTGTTGTAGATTTTTTCATAATTGTTTGTTGATTTAATTATCGCGCAAGTATCCAGAGTTTCAGTAGTACTTTTTTTAACAAAACGGATTAATTCTTACTTGGGTAATAATAATTTTTTAAAAAAGAATCTGGATTGGCAGACAGTTAATATTTCATTTATCCGTTGATAACATGATATAGCATAGATACACGTTGGGTCTTTATCCACAGTGTTGCCAGACAGGGGATCGGATAATGCTCTTAGCGAATAGGTTAAATCCTATTGCGCAGGCCGTCAACAAAATATTCTACTCATAGAGTTTTATGCGCACAAAACTAAACTCTACGTACGACATGGAGTATCTTTTTCACATGCCAAATAATTGAGCTATCTTCATAAAAGAAATGATGTATAGAATAACGATGGATCAAAACCGGCTTGTCATGAAAAATTTATTTTATCTTTTTTTATTATTAATCCCCTGTACATTACAGGCACAAATAACACAATTCGGAAGTTTCAAGATTCTCGAGTCTGAAGTTATCTATCAAAAAGTATTCAACCAGGATTCTGTTACAGTAGATAAGATGGTGGAATTCTTAAAGACAGTACCAACCATCAGCAACATTCAGGCAGGTGATGGAACTGTAACAGCCGACCTTACTTTTCTAACTGTAGATTATAAGAAATTTAAAGTACCACAAGGCTCTGTTCCGGCTATTATCCAGACAGGAAAATTTAATGGCAAGTTGAGCTTTGATATGAAGCCGGGAAAATACCGAGCTTCACTCCGCAGTATTCAAATGAAAGGAGATACAGGCACAAAGAAAATTGCTGAGCCTGAATTCATCACGAAGTATGCAACGGTAGATAATGGCACTGCACTCTCAAAAGAATGGGCCAAACCCACACTACTCGGATTACTAGAGCAGCAAATCACCGAACGATTAACATATAAAGAAGTTAATGGGGATTGGAAGTAGGCGTTTTTATTTCTTCTGCCTTTGCGACAAGTATTGTGAGATTGGGCGAATAAGATTGCAATATCTCTACTCAAAAAGGACTAGGGTTTTTGTCTGAGCCATGGGCTTACACCTGGCGAAGAGGTTTAAAACGAAATTTCAGGTAAACAATTGTGCCCTACCTTATAATATGAATGTGAATTCTTGCCAGACTTTGCTATTTTTCGGACTTTATTCACGAAGAATTAACATTGTTATAGCGTTTACATGGTTATAGTTGGCGGAAAAAAACTGACTCTTGATGACTTTCGACGGGTTTTACATGGCGGAGAAGGTATTCAACTACAAGATCAAGCCCTTAAAAACATCCAGACTTGCTTTGATTTTCTCCAGGCGTATGCCAAAGAAAAGGTCATTTACGGCATAAATACGGGCTTTGGCCCTATGGCCCAGTACAAAATCTCAGAAGAAGATCAGCACGCTTTACAATACAACCTCATCCGCAGTCATAGCTCGGGTTCGGGTAATCCCTTTACGGAAGAATTTTCCAGGGCAGCTATGCTGGCGCGACTTAACAGCCTGATGCAAGGTTTTTCGGGTGTACATCCCCAAACTGTAACGTTAATCGCGGAGTTATTAAATAAAAAAATCAGCGCCTGTATTTTTGAACGTGGTGGAGTAGGAGCCAGCGGAGACCTGGTTCAGTTAGCACACCTTGCCCTTAACCTGATAGGCGAAGGTGAAGTTCTTTTCGAAGGCAGGCTTCAACCTGCTGCTGAAGTTTTCAGCAAGCATGGTGTCAAGCCTTTAAATGTTTATCTCCGTGAGGGTCTTGCACTCATTAACGGAACCTCAGCCATGACGGGCGTAGGCATGGTAAACCTTATCTATGCACAACAAGTATTTCACACCTCGGTAGTTCTTTCAGCCATAACCAATGAGCTGATGAAGTCTTTCGACGATCATTTTTCGTTAGAGCTCAACCAGGTTAAACATCATGCAGGTCAGGCTAAAGTAGCAGAAGATATCAGGCATATCTTATCTGATAGCAAACTCATTCGTAAACGTCCTGATCATTTATATCACAAAAAAATTGAAGAAGCTGTCTTCACCGATAAGGTTCAGGAATATTATTCATTGCGATGTGTACCGCAGGTGCTTGGTCCGGTGTATGATACAATAGCCAACGTTCAATTGGTATTAGAGAATGAAGTGAATTCAGTGAACGATAATCCTATCATCGATCACGTTCGAGAGAATGTTTATCACGGAGGAAATTTCCACGGCGACTATGTTTCACTTGAGATGGATAAGCTTAAGATTGTCATCACCAAATTAACGATGCTGGCAGACCGTCAATTGAATTATTTGCTGAACGATAAACTCAATCAGAAGCTGCCGCCATTTATTAATCTTGGCAAACTTGGATTGAACTTTGGCATTCAGGGTATGCAATTCACAGCCACATCAACAACAGCTGAAAACCAGACGTTGTCATACCCGATGTATCTTCACAGCATTCCAAACAATAACGACAACCAGGATATTGTAAGCATGGGTTGCAATGCTGCATTGCTCACCAGACGTGTTATTGATAATGCTATGGATGTTCTTTCCATCCAGGCGATTGCATTGATGCAGGCTATCGATTATTTGAAATATCATAACAGGTTATCATCGTTTACACATAAAATGTATAACGATATTCGCGCTATCATGCCGCCTATTGTTGATGACAAGCCACGCTATAAAGACATTCAGTTGGTTCGTAATTACCTCTTGAATTTTGACACAACGCTTAAATTTTAAATAGTGAAATACGCATTAGTAACAGGAGGATCAAGAGGTATTGGCAGGGCCATTAGTGTTAAGCTTGCTGAGATGGGTTATCACATTCTGATAAACTATAAGAGCAATGAAGTTGAAGCACTCAACACATTAGCATTAGTTCAGCAGAAAGGAACAGGAGGGGAGCTTTTAAAATTTGATGTCTCCAGCAAAGCAGAAGTTGACCAGGCGCTTGGTACCTGGATTGAAAATAACAAAGACAAAAACATAGAAGTGCTGATTAACAACGCAGGCATTCGCCAGGATGCTTTGATGATCTGGATGACCGATGAACAGTGGAAGAATGTGTTAGGCTCAAGCCTGGACGGTTTCTACTATGTCACACGCCTGGTGGTAAGTGGCATGCTTGCGCAACGCTTCGGGCGCATTGTGAGTGTAGTGTCACTCTCCGGATTGAAGGGTATGCCAGGCCAGACAAATTACTCCGCTGCAAAAGCTGGCGTGATTGGTGCTACTAAAGCCTTAGCACAAGAAGTTGCCAGACGTGGTGTAACGGTAAATGCCGTAGCGCCTGGTTTCATCAAGACTGATATGACGCAGGATTTGAATGAAGCCGAATTGAAAAAGATGGTGCCTATGCAGCGTTTTGGTGAAGCAGAAGAAGTTGCTAATGTAGTAGGCTTCTTAGCCTCACCAGGTTCTTCTTATGTAACAGGAGAAGTGATTTCCATTAATGGAGGCCTCTACTCGTAAGGATGATTGTTGAGAATTGTTAAATTGTGTTTTTAAAGTTATACCACGGAGTTGCACAGAGAATACACGGAGTTTCACAGAGGAGAGACAGGAGTGAGGCTTAAGTTTGATACAGGGACGGAGATTGAGGCTGAGCATAGTTTTGGAACAAGAACATTTTAGAATTGTTTATAGTTAAAGAAAAATGAATCGCGTTGTTATCACCGGCATAGGAATTTACTCCTGCATAGGAAAGAATCTGGCAGAAGTAAGAGACTCTCTGTATCAGGGTAAGTCGGGTATTGTACTGAACCAGGATCGTAAGGTTATGGGCTATCGCTCAGGCCTTACAGGCTTTGTTGAAAAACCTTCACTGAAAGGTGTGCTTGATCGTAGAGCGCGCGTTATGCTACCCGAGCAAGGTGAGTACGCATACATGGCCACGGTTGAAGCGATGGTCAAAGCCGGATTAACACAGGATTATATTGATCAACGCGAAGTTGGTATCATTTACGGAAACGACAGCTCAGCATTACCTGTAATTGAAGCAACAGACATCATCCGTGCAAAGAAAGATACCATGCTGGTTGGTTCAGGCTCAGTATTTCAAGCGTTGAATTCAACAGTCAACATGAACCTGGCAACCATCTTCAGGTTAAAAGGAATAAACTTTACAGTTAGTGCAGCATGTGCCAGTGGCTCACACTCCATCGGCCTTGCTACTATGTTTATTCAGCAAGGCATGCAGGATTGCATTGTCTGCGGTGGTGCGCAGGAAACGAACAACTACTCAATGGGTAATTTTGACGCATTGAGCGCATTCTCCATTCGCGAAGATAACCCGACAGCAGCATCAAGACCTTTTGATAAAAACAGAGATGGCCTGGTGCCAAGCGGTGGGGCGGCTACCGTTATCCTCGAAAGTTTAGATCATGCTCAAAAGAGAGGAGCCAACATTTTAGCCGAAGTAATTGGCTATGGTTTTTCTTCCAATGGCGAACATATTTCAAATCCAAGTGTGGATGGCCCCGCCCGTTCACTGAAAATGGCTATAAAAAATTCAGGTTTGAAAGCCTCAGAAATAGATTATGTGAATGCCCATGCCACCTCAACACCTGCAGGTGATGCAAGCGAGGCAAAGGCAATACACGCTGTTTTTGAAGGATGCAACACCCCTGTAAGCTCTACCAAGTCAATGACAGGTCACGAATGCTGGATGGCTGGCGCCAGCGAAATAGTGTACTCCATCCTGATGATGCAGGATTCTTTCGTAGCGCCTAACATTAATTTTGAGACCCCCGACGAAGATTCTGTTAAACTGAATATCGTGCAGAAAACATTAAATAAAAATATTGATGTATTTTTGTCGAATTCTTTCGGCTTTGGAGGAACAAATTCTTCATTGATTGTTAAAAAATGGAAATGAGTATGATGGATTCTACTACTATTATTGAGAAGATTAACGGATTTATGGTGGAGGAGTTCGAAGTGGACGAAGCCAAAATCTCACCTGAGGCTAACCTGCGCGAAACACTTGAACTCGACAGCCTTGACTACATTGACCTTGTTGTAGTGATTGAAAGTAACTTTGGCTTCAAAGTAAAACCAGAAGATTTCGTAGGCATTGTTACATTCCAGAATTTTTACGACTACGTGATTTCACGTGTCGGTGAAAAGGTAAATGCCTGATTCCATGCCCAAGTGGCAAGGTAAATCCAAAGGAAACAAGATCGGTTACAGGATCTTTGTTTTCATTTGTAAGAATTTAGGAGTTTACCCTGCCTACTTTGTATTGCGCTTTGTGGCCTTCTATTATTTCCTGTTTTCATTCTCGTCATCAGGTCACATCTATTCCTATTTCCGTAAGCGCATTGGCTACGGAAGAATCAAGTCTGTTTATAAACTGTATCGAAACTACTACGTCTTTGGGCAGTCGTTGCTCGATAAAGTTATTGTCATGGCCGGGTTTGGCAACAGGTTTACGTATGATTTTGATGGTGAAGAAAATCTCAGAGAAATAGTTAAAGGAGGCAAAGGTGGCATTTTAATCAGCGGCCATGTTGGCAACTGGGAAGCGGCCGGACATTTACTGAAACGCCTTGAGACCAGGGTGAATGTTGTAATGTATGATGGCGAACATCAGAAGATCAAAGACTATCTTGATGAAGTAACAGGCGGTCGAAACTTTAACGTGATCGTTATCAAAGACAACATATCGCATGTGTATGCTATAGGAGAGGCCCTGCAGAAAAACGAACTGGTGTGTCTACATGCCGACCGTTTTGTTGGAGGCACAAAAACATCACTCCGAAATTTCCTCGGCGCACAGGCTCATTTCCCTGTAGGGCCATTTGCATTAGCAGCAACTTTCAAAGTGCCTGTGTCCATTGTATTTGCCTTTAAAGAATCAGCAACACATTATCATTTTTTTGGAAGCAAGCTGTATCGCAAAGAAGCTGATATGGACAGAGCCGCTTACACAGAATTATTAACACAAACTTTTGTAACTGATTTGGAACGGATGGTCAAAAAATATCCGGAACAATGGTTTAATTATTATAACTTTTGGGAAAACTGATTATGCTCGCAACACTCCAGGAGATCACCAACTACATTCCACAGCGGCCCCCCATGGTCATGATTCATAATTTGCTTGAAGCAAGTGAAGAACGGGCCGTAACACAACTCCACATTTTGCCTGATAATATCTTTGTTGAAAATAAATTCTTTAAAGAACCTGGTCTTGTAGAAAACATTGCACAGACAGCAGCAGTGCAGGTAGGTTATATTTGCGTGCAACGAAATGTACCCGTGCCGATAGGATACATCGCCGCCATAAAAGATTTAAAGATCTTTAAATTTCCGCCAGCCGATTCAACGATTACTACTTCCATCACAGTGAAAAATCAGGTACTCGATATTACTCTCGTAGAAGGAGAAGTGAGGCTGAACGATGAAGTAATGTGTCGTTGCGAAATGCGTATTTTTGCTAAAGTTCAATCTTAATCTATACAGTATGAAAACAAAGCGAATATTTGTTTTAGGTTGTTTACTGATGAGTGTTGCAATACTTGGTAACGCTCAAACCATGAATGATATTTTTAACAAAGATGTACCCATCACGTGGCTTGGCATCGATTTTACAGGAGCTAAATTCCTGGGCGATCGTGAGCGCTTTGGTTCATCATCCGATGTTAAATTCCTGATCAAGTCATGGAACGACATGATTGAACGCGAGCATGAGAAATATGATGCTGCCAGAGCAACGCGTAAACGCAAAGCCGAA
>DATCRE010000307.1:0-5279 GCA_036569145.1 Cyclobacteriaceae bacterium | reverse complement strand
TCCTTGTGGTGCAATGAGTGAGGAAGATGCAGAAACACCCACAATATTTCTGGTGGCAAATGTTCCTTCATTTACAGTCTTATCAAACTGAATATCATCTGTGTTATTAAAACGCAATGGGTCTTTTAGTTTGGAAAGTCGCAACCTCGGAGCAGATTGTAAGTCAGTGGTACTTACCAGAAAATAGCCTTCAATTATCTCTTCAGGTGTTTTTAAAGCACATGCCATATCAGTGTCACTATTAGTTTCTCCTAAATAGTTTACGGCATCTTTAGGCCCCGTCTCTCCTACCGAGTAATAAATTATTACTCTTTTATTATTGGGGTTTTGGCTTGAACCAGCGTCGGTTACACCAAATACATAAATGCTATCTCCACTTTGAATAACTTTTGTTGCAGCATTATAAATACCGGATCCAAAATTTTCAGGCCAGTTACTTCGGAATGTAAGATCCGAATCACATCTGTAATGAAAGATTGACGTCATTCTGTTTACATTATCTGAAGGTCTCCAATCAAATTCTGAATACCCAGCTATAATAAATCCTCCATCATTAAGTAGTGTCACTGTTTTTGAATGATCATTAGAAGATGAACCATGCGTTGATGTGTTAACTACATTTCCATCTGAGGATATCTGAATTAATTTCACGTCGGTATTACCTGCCGACTCTTCATAATCTGACAAGATGACGAACCCATTTCCATTTGCTAAAGGTTCAATGTCCTTGGGATCATCGGTATCGGAACCCAGCTTTTTTTGCCACATAACATTTCCCTTCGAACCAACTTTGATAAGAAGAATGCGATTATCTCCTGCACTTGTTTTTCCCAACAGAACGATGCTTCCATCAGTATTGGAAACCATATCAACCGCTACCTGGTCTCCATCTTCCCCATAGTACTTTACAAAGTATTTATCATCAAATGTATCGAACTTGCTGCACGACACTAGTGCGACAGAAAGTCCACCTGATAAAAGAAAAGCATAAACCAAAAGCCTATTTCTCATGAACATTGCTTTTTTGGTTTCTAATTTTCTTCATGACAGATTTTGTTCTTGCTTTCTTGAGCTTCCTGGGTTTGTAGAGAGGATATATGTAACCAATAGAAATTGAAAAATTATCTAGGTGGAAGTAGTCATCAAGATGTCCGTAATGCATCAAAGCTTCCATGCTTTGAGAATATTGCTTGGAGTTTCCCGAGGCATATAGATTCTTGGCATTAACCATATTTCTTAAACCAAAGCCATACCTTAAGTCTGCAAATACATAATTAAGACCAATCTTACGTTTGAATCCTCCTCCGATAACCGCCGAACTATTCAATCTATTTCTCTTATAAAGGAAATTAAGATTTTGAACATTCACCGATTGACTTGCTCCACTGGCATCCAGCACATCTGTATACCTGATGTTCGCCTTATCACTTAGTAAAATATTGGTTGAGAATCCTACAAAGACAAAAGGCTTAAAGCGCCCCTTATCGAAACTGTATTTAACAGATAGTGGAAAGTTTAACCATGCTTGCTTATCTACATAAGTAGTTTTATCACGACCAAAACCATTGTAAGTGTTCTGTTCATAAGTAGTTGCCATAAATTGAGCAGCCAGACTTATTGCAAATTGATCATTAATATTCAAATCACTTCCCAAACTAAATTGCCAGCCCGGTTTAATAATGTATTTTTTCCTAAAGCCCACTGTGTCCGAGCTTTGATAAAGATTGTTTTCATGTATAGAGCGTATGGGAGAAATATTAGGCCCAACTTTTCCGTATAGCGAAAAAATAGGTGAAGACGTGAACTTCTTGCTTAAGTAAACAACATCAATCGGATCTCTGGTGATGTCCGTTACAAATTCAGGATTTGCTTTGAGCAACTCCAGGTAACTTTTCTCCGCAGACTCAGGATCATCTAGCAATAGATAAGTTTGAACCAATAATAAATTGGCACGTTGCCGCTGCTCTCGCGTAAAGCCATTATCCATGCAAGGCTTTAGAATAGCCGAGAGACCATAGAAATGACCAGCATTGAATTCATCAAGTGCAGTACGCAAAGTCGACTCACAATCATTCTTTTGCGCAGTGGCAGAGATACTCAGGGTTAATAAAAAAATGGCGATGTACCTTATTCTCATTCCTAATAATCTTTAAGTACTCCACCAATAATACAAGTAGGCTCAAATTCAATCTCTTCACCTACATATTTATTCCACTCATCCTGCGTCATATTACGAGTAACCTTAGGACAGATTCGTTGCGCTAGTAATGAGGGATCTGTTGGCCATACTCTGATTTCAGATTCACTACAAGCCGCTACTAAGTAATTAGACTCCTTGGTAAAGGATATGTCCCATATGAACCCATTGTTGTTATCCATAATAACTGGCAAATCTTCAGGATGATCGAGTACCCACATCTGGAGTCTCTTATCTGATCCTGCACTTGCCAGCAACTTACCATCAGGACTAAATTCAACATCATAAACGCCAGCTCTATGTCCTGAAAATTGTCGTAACTGTTTTGTAGCAAAGTCATACAGCTTTACTAGTCCTCTTTTGTTTGTTAAGTCATCTGTACCATACGCTAAAGTCTTTCCATCAGGACTAAATTTTACGGTAAGCACACGCATAGAATTATCCTCTACTAGTGTTTTATATGAATAGTCAGATAAGTCAACGAGAATAACTTTTCCTGTCCATGTACCGCCAGCAAGAAATTTACCATCCGGGCTTATACTAATTGTTTTAATCTCCTCTGAAAAAGTCTGCAGAGCTTTTGTAGAACCATTCTTTGGATCAACAGAATACAAGCTATTGTTTCCTGAGGCTAGTATAAACTCATCTTTTCCAGGCAGAAATTCAATATCGTTGGCAGAACCATTGAAACCTTTTATAACAAGAGGCTTTCTATCTGGTGCTTTAAGATTATAAACTTGAACAAAAGAAGAATCACTTCCATTAACAAGATAGCTCTCTTCGGTATTCAGCGCTATTACTTTGCTTGGGTATGGTGTAAAATAATTTGTTGGTGTATTCGCTAGTTGAATGTAGTCGCCAGAAAAAATTCTTCCGTCTGCTCCTGATGAGTAGAAGTTATTTCCTTTTGTTGAAATGGTCAGTGATTTAATGTGGTTGTGCTGCGGACCAATAGTAGCAATGGCATTGTAACTATTACTGTAAAGTTTTGTTACAGCGCTGTACAATCCACGATAGATATAAGGATCATATTTTCTACCATCAAAACGTCGATGGTAGTGATATCCTTGCATCGCCAGTAAGCCAGCTAACATTTTATCATCATCTTCTTGCTCAGATTTTGTCGCCAGGTTCTGAGCAATAGCAAGCATGTATAATCTATTAGCTTTATTAAAGTTCTCCTCTGCCCTATCAAACTGAACTCTGTAATTTTGCAATGCTTGTGTAGCAACGCCAGTTTGTTGCAATGCGATAGCCTTTTGTTCCTCAGCAACAAGAAGTGCTGCTTCAGTAGCTTCTTTAGCCGCCCTTGCATCTTGCAAGGCCTGTTCTAATTTTTTATTGGCCTGAATTGCCTCATCACTTTTCTGTTGCGCGATCTTGGCCTGATTAATAGCAATAATTTTATTTGACTCTGCCAGTTTTTGTTGTTCTATGGCAAGCACTTTCGCTTTTTCAGCAATAAGAGTTTGTTCATCAGCAGCGATCTTCTGAATGTAAGCAAACACGAAGAATAGAATTGCAATAACAGCAGCAATACCAAGGATTACAGCGGTAGCACGTGTTCGTCGTAAAACACGACGTTGAAGCATTTCCTGGTTCTTTAACTCAGCCTCATACGTGATGCGACTGGTGTCAAGAAAAACGATAGCTCTTTCAAATGCTTCATCATAGCGACGTGCCCACTCGCGGGAAGGCCTCTGCTTCTTTTGCCAGTTTAATGCAAGTTGTAAATCGGGTGGTCTCCACAAGCCCGTCTTACCAATCTGGTACATGGCAGCCGCCTCTGAAAGACGCTTGTACATCTGAGCCGATTCGAATTCTTCTTCCACCCATCCATCCAAACGGTTCCAGATTCTCATCAAGCTTTCGTGAGAAAGTTCAATAATGGATTCACTATCCAAAGGAATATGAGCTGCTGGCATCAGGAATGATCTGCCGACTTTTCTAAAGTGATCAACAACTTTTATCACATCTTGCTCATTGGCTTCTGCCAGATGTGTGATTGATCCTAACCTACCGGGTCTTCTAAGACCTTTGTTTTCCTGATTCTTCTCGGTTATGTTTTTAAAAAGTGTTTCTGCTATTTCTTTCTCACGACTGGTAAGCTCATCATAAGCTTCATTGGCGTGTTGAGAAAGTGCCTGCGTTATTTTACCTATTGCATTGTAATGTCTTAAATCCATTACCTCATTAGGCTCATGATTTTCAACCCAATAATCCCAGGTACGCATCAAGGCATGCTGAAGAATGGGTAACATGTCCTGATCATTACCCATGTCCGTAAGAAGTCGCTTAATTAAGCGTTGAGATATCCTACCTCCACCAACAGCAATAGGTCCCTCGATGGCCATTCTCTTTTGCTCTCTGGTCATTTGGGGAACGAGGTAATTGCTGTTGTTAATAAGCTGGGTAAGACCTGGAAACACAGAGCAATTACCAATGAAGTCTGAACGCATAGTAAGAGCCATATATACCGGCACTTCTCTTTGCTGAACAGCAGTCATCATTAAGTTTACGTAAAGAAGAGACTCATTGTGAGCATTCTCATCTACATCATTTTGTCGAAATCTGAAAAGCTCTTCGAATTGGTCAATGAGGAAGAAAACATTTTCGGCCTTATATGTTTGTAAATATCGCGAGACCTCCACCAAACCGTTGGGGCCGCTTCGTAAAACAGATGAAACTACAGCACGTTGAATCTCTTTATCAGATTCTTCTATTTTATTCTCCTTAACTAAAAAGTCGACAATGGAGTTTGCCAGATTATTAATTGGCGAAGTACCCGGACGAGATACAATAACATCCCAGAAAGGTCCTGTATTGGTCATGAAACCACCATACAATACTGGCACAAGGCCGCAATACATCAACGAAGATTTACCACTTCCTGAATAACCCATTACGGTTACGAACTGGTTTTTCGAAAGCTTTACCAGTATCTCATCTACTTGGCCTTCACGACCGAAGAACAGATGACACTCATCAATACTAAATGGTCTAAGACCTGGAAATGGATTATCACTCAGGCTTACATTGAATGGTAAATCTGATAAGGTTGGTTCAAGCTCACCGGATTGTA
>DATCRE010000306.1:0-3470 GCA_036569145.1 Cyclobacteriaceae bacterium | reverse complement strand
AGGGTGGGAGACTACCGCACTGTATCCGTATAATCATTTACCAAAATATGTTCTTATCGTTGCACCTCACACCAGCAATTGGGATTTTGTAATAGGCCTTGCATATCGTAGTTTATATAGACTACATCACATACATTTTTTAGGTAAGGCTGAATTGTTCAAAGCACCCTGGGGATTTTTCTTTCGCTGGCTAGGTGGTACACCTGTAGAGAGAAGCAGTAACCATCACATGGTAGATGCTATTGCATCGCTATTCAATAATCATGAACGTTATGTTTTGGCGCTTTCACCAGAGGGCACACGAAAGCGCGTATCCAAACTCAGAACCGGATTTTACTTTATTGCAAAAAAGGCAGCTGTGCCAATTGTTATGGTTGGATTTGATTATGCCAATAAGAGGATTGTGCTGGCAGAAGAACTTTATACAACCTCTGATATGGAGGATGATCTACAGAAGATACTCCAATTTTATAGAACGATAAAAGGTAAATTCCCGGAACAGGGACTTGGACATTTGTAGATTGGTAATTTCAAAAAAGCAAAAGCGATGCATAGGCATCGCTTGAATGCTTTGTTGATCATGGTAATGGTGTTTAACTACATGGAAGAACCAGAGCCGTTATCACTTGATGATTCAGGCGCTTTTGGTTCAGTGTCGCCAAACAATGTTGGAGCAGGGGTAGCCGGTGTAGGGGCTGGCGTTGGGGCCGGAGCTGGTGCTGGTTTGGGAGCAGGCTTTTTGGCAACAACTTTTTTCTTAGGCGCAGCCTTTTTAGCAACTACTTTTTTAGCAGCCTTCTTAGCCACTTTCTTAACGGCCTTTTTAGCTACTTTCTTAGAAGCTTTTTTTACTTTTTTAACAGCTTTTTTAGCTGCTTTCTTTGCTGATTTTTTGGCTGCTTTCTTCGCTGCTTTTGGCTTTGATTTCTTAGCTGCCTTCTTTACTTTTTTTGCCATAGCAATAGTTTTGTTTTTTATAGTCAAAAGATAAAGAATATTCTGTCACTTTTATAAGTTCATGCCGAAATTATTTCATACATGCATAGTGAGTGTTGAATATTTCATAGGGTAATACGTGTATTATGACTGATGTTATGAAGACTTTATTGTGATGAACAGATTGCTTTCAGACCTGATCGAGGTTGTCAAATTAATGTTAGATGATTTACATAAGAGGACAAATCATGATGATTCAACAGTTGGTTGTATACATAGATTAGCTGAACTTAGAGGCCTTGAACGGTATTATAAGCAAGTTAAAACAACAACGAATGAGTACAGGAAATCCTATTAAAACAGCAATACTCTCTTACGGAATGTCGGGTGAAGTTTTTCATGCACCTTTGCTTGAAGTTCATTCTGGTTTTGATTTGACAACGGTATGGCAGCGAAGTGGCGATAAAGCAAAGCATCGTTATCCCAACATCAAAGTAGTTCGTTCATTGGACGATGTTTTGAAAGATAATCAGACAGAACTCGTTATAGTCAATACACCTAACGAGACTCACCTCGATTATACCAAACGTGCTCTCGAAGCTGGGAAGCATGTTGTTGTTGAAAAGCCATTTACCAATACAATCGAAGAAGCTCAGCAGCTCATCGAGCTTTCGAAGAAAGTCGGAAAAGTACTTTCTGTTTTTCAAAGCCGCCGGTGGGATGGTGGCTTCAATACTGTTCGCCAGGTGATGGAGCATGGTATGCTTGGCCCTGTTGTAGAATATGAAGCCCACTACGATCGCTTTCGAAATTACATAGCACTAAATACATGGAAGGAAGAGCCAGCTCCGGGTTCGGGTATCTTGTATAACCTGGGCTCACACATGCTCGATCAGGTTATTGTTCTCTTTGGAATGCCGCAGACTATTAGCGCTAAAATAGGTATCCAACGTCTGGGAGGTAAAGTAGATGACTTCTATGATTTACGATTAACCTATCCTGATCTGAATGTGATCGTGAAATCAAGTTACCTCGTGCGCGAACCAGGACCTCAATATATTATTCATGGTGTTAAAGGTTCGTTCGTTAAGTATGGAATTGATCCGCAAGAGGAGGCGCTCAAGCAGGGACAAATTCCGGGTAGAGCAGGGTGGGGCTTAGAGCTTGAGCAGTACTGGGGCAAGCTCAATACTGAAATCAATGGCTTGCATGTTGAAGGCAAGATTGAAACCTTGCCCGGAAACTATCTGGGTTACTATCAGAATATTTATGAATGCATTCGTGAAGGCAAAGACCTCGCCGTAAAACCTGAACAGGCCATGCAGGTTATTCAACTCATTGAAATAGCGATGAAAAGTAATAAAGAACAAAGAGCTATTGAAGTGAAATAACGTCAGCGTTATTTCTTTTTCGGAGGAACATTGTCAAACAAACTTTTGTCAAGCCCTGGAATAACATTCAGGGCATTTTTATAATAGACTTTTTGTAACACTGAATCTGGTAAACCAAGTCCATACATTTTCCAATGGGCATGTCGCTTGCGATAGTAGTCGAAGTACTCATCGTAAGTTTCCAGAACGCGGAAGTAGGTGTAATATTCTTTCTTATTATACGTGTCCTTTCCCATCATTACCCTGTCCTGGTATTTGATCATCCATTCCCTGGCGAATCTTGGTTGACGACCAAGCTCGGCTAGTACAGCTCCAAGTTCTGTATAAACATTGGGCATGCTATCCAGTAGGCTTCCAAGTCTTTCAAGATCGTTGCCATACCATCCGAGGTGAGCATCAATAAATTTTGTTTCGGGATGTTTTCTAAACATGTGATGTTGCTCTTCCATAATCACTTCGAATGATGGATTCTCGTCAGGTGATTTGTAACGACTCGGCTCCTGCTTCAACTCAAGCCAACGCTCATTGTATTTGTCTTTCGGTTTCCAGAAGGGAGAAGGTTCACCTGAATGAATGAGTACCGGTATTCCAAGCTCACCACATTTTTTCCAGATCGGATCAAGTCGCGGGTCATCTACTGCTATTCTTTTTCCGTTGTTGTCTTTATCAGTAAGGCCAAGGCTCTTGTAAACTTTCAGACCTTTAACGCCATCCTTAACAGCCTGCTCCATCATCTTTAAAGTCTCCGTAGGCCAGCCTTCATCATCAAGCTTTTCAAAGTCGATGTTCATGAAGATAGCAAACCGATTGGGATAATGTTCCTTTACATTATCAAGTACCCATGCCAGGTATGTTCCGCGAAAGCCGCTAAGGTTAACCATTATCTTCATGTTCAGAGAATCCATGTCTTCAACAAGCTTATCAAGATCCTGTACAGGCATAGTCCACTGATGATTATGTACATCGATGAAAGGAAACTTAGCGTGTGCAGGCTTATGCTCTGGTACTTTAAGTGATGAGACTGGTTCATAGTCTTCAATGTCCATAACGTTAAGCCGGTACTGAATCTTGCCAATGATCCAATACACTGCGCCAAGAAAAAACAGAATGCCTAGCGGAATAACAATCCAACGTTTAAGAAAT
>DATCRE010000305.1:0-3316 GCA_036569145.1 Cyclobacteriaceae bacterium | reverse complement strand
GACATATCGAGAAATCACGACAGACAATCTGCTGTTTGTAAGAAGGGACAACGAGTTAATCGAAATAAGAACGGACTAACGTAACTGGCCATAATCGAGTAGACGGCCTCACCGGCATTAACCGATGAGGCGCGCCTCTCTCACCACCTTTAGATTTGAATCACCATTATATCCTATAACATTAGCTATTGTAGTGGTTTTTCTTTTTTGCTTCTTTTTTCTTTTGTGAATTTGTGGATAACGTTAACACTGACTGAGGCGACTTAATCACACCACCAGGTTTAAAGGCCTATGCGCAGATTTAATCCTCAGTCAGTTTTCTAAACAAGCATCAGATAGAAATTCAGGTTTGCGGCCTATTATTAAGGTTTTGATTTATGTTTAGAATGTTAACGGATATACATACTTACTTTGTAACCAAGACTAGATTACATGGAAACGCTTTACTTCCTCGGAATTGACATTTCAAAGAAAACATTTAATGCTGCCTTAACCATTAACGGAAAGAACTTTCATGAAGTCGAGGTTAAAAATGAAGGCACTGAGATCCAGTCTTTTTTTCAAAATCTTAAGAAACAGTTCTCTTTAAATCAGCTCATTGTCTGCATGGAAAACACCGGCATTTATTGTATGCCACTTATCAATTTCCTGTTTAAAAATCAGATCAAAGTGTGTGTGGAGCCAGCCCTTCAAATTAAGCAATCCCAGGGTATGACCAGAGGCAAAACCGATCGTGTCGATGCTAAGCGCATTGCCTTGTATGCTTTCAAAAATCAAGAGGATCTAAAATGGTGGCTGCCACAAAGAGCCGGTATACAAAAACTTAAGGCGTTGCTGGTACTGCGTGAGAGGATGGTAAAGATGAAGGTTCAACTTCAAGTACCAATTAATGAATCCACAGAATTCATTGATCCCTCTATTGTGAAGGAAACAATTAAGAATTGTAGAAAAAGCATCTTGGCTTTGGAAAACGACATTGAAGCTATAGAGAAAAGAATTCAAGAATTTATTAAAGAAGACGATCAGTTACAGCAGCAATACAGAATTATAACTTCTGTCCCCGGTATTGGAAAAATAACCGCTTTGAATGTAATCGTTTCGACAGGTGAATTTTCCCGAATCAATGACCCAAAAAAATTTGCATGCTTCACAGGAGTCGCGCCTTTTGAACATACCTCTGGAACCTCTGTACGAGGAAGAACCCGCGTATCAAAAATGGCAAACATGACGCTTAAAAGATTGTTACATCTAGCCGCCATGTCAGCAATTCAATACTGTGACGAGCTAAAAGCGTTCTACAAAAGGAAAGTTGAGGCAGGAAAAAATAAAATGAGCGTTATCAATGCTGTGCGTAATAAGTTGATAAGTCGCATTTTCTCGTGTATAAAAAATAACCGCTTGTATCAAAAAGATTATAAACAAGTGCTTGCATGAATCATAGAAATCTGTACGTACGGGTCTCGTATACAGCGGTTCATTAAGTTGTGGAGATACTTTTTCGTAATAGGATAGCATGGATTCATATCCCCTCCCGGCAAGCCTTTCGATTGTTATCGTTGTTACCAGTTATAGGGCTTTGGGCTACTGCCTAACCACCCAGGCGCGTGCGGCTCCATTGTAACCTCCCCAGGTAAGGGCATATTCCTTCTTCCGATTCCCGCGGTATCTACTGATAAAAGATTGTTGGTTACGGACCCTGTGAAGTTGTGCTCACTTATCCTCTTTCGCCGTATCCCTCCGAGCAAGTACATCTTTCTCTTCTGTAATTTTAGCTATTAAACTTGTTGCCAAAAACATCAATGGCAACGAGATCAAAAAAGCAAGAAGAGATGTTCAGCCTTATAGCAGGTTGGCAGGCCAGTGGAGATAGTCAACAAGTATATTGTAAAAAGGTAGGCTTGGCCTACAGTGCATTTCACTACTGGCTTAAGCGGTATAAGTATATAAATAAAGAACAGAACGATACCGGCAATAATTTTCTTCCCATAAAAATTACGACACATTCACAAACCCAGCGGCATGCCTGATTTTTCCTGATGGTCGATGCTTATGTAAGTAGCGAAGACGTACTTCTGCTCAGTTCTCCACTTCCTAAAATGTAGCGTTCGTTCGCATACAAAATTTCCACCTTTATAGTACTCAAGAGAACACTGAAGTTCAGCAATGTTTAATATCATATATACACGATTCGTATTACAATAGGCTGCGAATATCTAACGTGGCACAATAAACAGCAGTCTGCGATAATAACGCTAAGTATGAACCGCGACAAACTGTTAATATAGCTGTTAGCAACCCGGCTTTAACTTAGTCTTTTGCTTTTTTACTCAAACCGAGTACTTCTGTTACCATACGGGGCGCGAATGAAATGGCTAAGAACAATCGCGGGTTGGAGTACTCTTTGTCCGCCAGTTTTTTTGCTTGGTCTAGCGATGTTATGTCACCAATCTTGAGCGTTTGCTCTTTGTCCATGTATACAATACTCAGTCCCGCATTAAGAGAAATATCCTTAGAAAGGGAAAAAGAGAAGCCGGTAGCAAGCGTTTCCCAAGGTCGGGTTGAGATTTTGCAGGCGGCAAACACACCGAGTCGTTCCCATGGTGATGTGTTGTGCGTATTCTTGAATATGGAGCTAAACCGATCATAATCCCTTGCTGTGAATGAAAATTCGGCAAATGCCATTAAGTTATCCTTCCAGAGTTTCTTTGCATTGTCATCAAGTGTTATTACTAAGTTCTTGTCCTCAATTTTGTAATCACCTTCCTTTATATAGGATGCCGACAGGCCAGCTCGGAAAACAAAATGCCCAGTTTCATGTATCTCAATTTTCCGGTCCTCTTTGAATGATTCATGCTTGATAATAATGGTTGACGGCGGTTTTATTCTGGCCTCGTCAATTTCGAAGACTTTACATTTAAGAGTGGTGCTTCCACTTAATGGTATGGCCATCTGTTGAGCCAGGGCCTTAAGATCATTCCAGCTGGTTTCAAACTCAGACACTTTGTTTTCAATCTCCACAGAGGCATTTGCAATATCCTTGTCACCTCCAAGAATAATGACGAGTATTTTCCTTGTCTTTAGTAAATAGTCACTGAAGACAGTTTCGCTTTCGGAACCATCTCCTTTTGCCGGCGTTTCCTCAGCATGCAGAATGGTAGTTATGACCTCTGCGTTTTCAACAATGGCTTGTTTTTTTGAATCATAATCGGTTTGCTGTCGATCGCGTGTTTCTGTTAATGCTTTGACACTCTCTTCAGTTATGGAAATGAGTTGGCTTCTTACATCAGCTTTATTCTGAATATTTGTGGTATAGGTC
>DATCRE010000304.1:0-5624 GCA_036569145.1 Cyclobacteriaceae bacterium | reverse complement strand
CATTGTGAACTTGTTTAATGCAATATTCGCGGGGTTCTTTGAAAACTTCTTCGTGCGTAACTGTCCAGGCAATGCAGGCAACAGGAATGGCCAGAATAAAAAGCCAGATGATTTGATTTTGAATTGACATGTACAAGGCATGATCAATTTCATGCCAATCTTTTACAGGGCTCTCATTTGGGTTATTCTTAAAAAGTGTGGAATTTATTGTACAACATTTACCAAACATGACTACAGTTATGTTATCTTTAATAATACAGCTTTCTGATTGTTTCAGCGCAATTAAAATTTCCCTCTATGAAGAAATATTATACCATCGCTTTCCTTACAGTAGTCTCTGTTGTATGTTGTTATGGACAACTACCTTTTAAGTTTGACAGTCTTTATAAAACAATTCACGCTAAGGACTTTTGTATGCTAATGCAGAAGCATCCTGACTTATTGTTAATCGATGTGAGAAGTGCAGGCGAGTATCGGGATACTTCACGATACACCAGTTTAAACCAGGGACATTTGAAAGGAGCCATTAATCTTAATATTGATGATATCAAGAATAATGTGAGCATCATGAATCCATATAAGGACAAAACCATTGTGCTGTATTGTTCACACAGTCAACGCAGCAGACGCGTGAGCAAACTGTTAACTGAAAACGGTTTTACTAACTTCTATAATCTTAACGGGGGCATGTCTGTGTTGAATCAGCTTACCGAAGCTGACTTTCCTTGCAAAAAAGATCTTATTGTTTCTGCATTGCCATTTCAGAATTTATCGTTTGCTGAAAGTGCTAACCTGATCCGAAATGAAAAACAACTTGTTGTTATTGACGTGCGATCATCCAGTCAGTTTGCATCACGCGATACTATTCCTCAAAATAATGTTGGCAGAATAAAAGGAGCCATCAATATTCCTTACCAGGATATTGTTAAGCGAGGCACGGAGTCCATTAATAAATATAAAGAGCAGCCCGTGCTAATCTATACCAGCAGTGGCGATGGTGATGCCGCCCGAATGGCAAGCGATTTAGTAAGAAGAGGTTTTAAGCATGTTTACCAGTTGTTGGGAGGCATTCAAAATTTTATTGCCAGCCAGGAAGATATTTCGATGATCGAAAATGCAACTCCATTCACATTGATTAATGCTCAGCGCACACTTGCCTTATTAAAGAATACCAAGTTATTGACAATTTATGATACCCGCGCAAATGATGATTATAACAATAAACTCACGGGCATGATTTCTTATAAGAATCTTGGTCGCATTAAAAATGCCATTCATGTTGAGCAATCAGCTTTTGACTCACAAACATTACCGACAGATAAAAACTCATCTATATTAGTTTACGGTAATGATGAGGCATTCAAATTTGTTTCTATGCTTACAGCCAAAGGCTATAAACATGTTTATTTGTTAGACAGCCTTTATGATTTTGTCTGGTCAGGCTTTAATATCGAGAGTTGTAAAGAGGCGAGAAATTTTGTAGAGAATCATGCCGGGCTTTATTGAAGTTAGTTATCAATCGATAGTCCATGGACCATGGTCTATCGATTGATAACTATTAACTATTTCTTCGCCTGAACATCACTGCCATCACGAATTTCTTCGCTGGCTATTTTTGCAATTTGTTCATGATCATTCAGAGTGCCATAAATTTCGATCATACCATTGAGAGAGCGTCCTGTTCGCACGGTTATCCATTGAGCTTTACCTTGTACAATGGCAATGATGAATATGCGTTCAGGAGAATTTACAACGGCAGTTTTTGGAACAATGAATGTGCTGTCCTTCGCAGGTAAATCTATAATTACATCAGCAATCATTCCGGGAAGAAGATTCTTATCATTATTGGCAACATCCATTTCAACACGTTCGGCACGCAGACGAGTATCGAGAGCACCGGCAAGTCTTTTTACAGTAGCTGTAAATAATTTATCGGGACGAGCCTTGATAGCAAAATGAACTGTATCCTCATTTGATAAATAAGCTGTGTATGCTTCAGGAACAGAAACAACAAGGCGCAATTTCTTTTGCTCTTGCAACGTAAAGAGAGGCTTCTCAGAACCTTTACCTGCAGGGCCAACATACGCACCCGGATTTACATTACGCGCTGTAATGACTCCACCGAATGGCGCACGAATGGATAAGTAATCGAGTGTGTTGCTCACTTCAGTATGGTTGGCTTTCGCTGCATCAAGCTGAGCCTTGTCTGAATTCATGCGTGCGAAAGCCTGGTCAAGATCGTTGGGTGAAATGGTGCCGGGTGTTTTACTGGTTTCAAGTAAGCGATTATAATTTGCTTTACTCGCGAGGTAAATAGCTTCCTGTGATTTCCATCGTGATTCTGCGCCAGCAAGACGTGAAGATATTTCCGGAGCTTCGAGTGAAACAATCAGTTGTCCTTCTTTTACTTCAGTGCCTACATCAGCATAAATCTTTTTTACGAAGCTGGTTTCGCGCGCATAAAGATCAACCTGTTGATATGAAATCAACTCGCCTGGTATGCGCAGTGAAGTTGAAAGTTTTCCTTTCTCCAGCAGAATGGTTTCTACAACCGGTGCATTAGCTTTTGGATCTTCCTTGTGTGTGTTGCCTTCGGATGAATTACACTGCACAAGAGATAGTAACATTAGTGTACAACTAAGCAGAATAAAAACAGGATTGTACTTATTCATTTGATTCATAATGATGATGGTATAAAGTGTTTACTTTCTTTGTCTTCAGGATCCAGTGATACAGAGTCTGTAGACGTTTTTTCTTGTACCCACGAGAATACAAGTGGTAATATGATCAGCGCTGCAAAAGTGGAAGCAATTAATCCGCCAATAACGGCGCGTGCAAGAGGTGCTACCTGGTCGCCACCTTCACCATGACCAATAGCCATAGGAATCATACCTGCAATCATGGCGATGCTTGTCATTAAAATAGGACGTATCCGAAGCGATGTTGCTTCTTTAGCAGAAAGCATAGCATCACCATTTTTCATTCGTAGATTTTCAGCATTTGTAACTAACAACACAGCATTAGCAATTGAAACCCCAACCGACATAATGATGCCCATGTATGACTGAAGGTTAAGCGTTGAACCAGTTATGAGCAACAACAACAATGCACCCAACAAAACAGCAGGAATAGTGGTGAGCACAACCAATGAAACCTTGAATGATTGAAAGTTTGCAGCGAGCATAAGGAAGATCACAACAATGGCAACAAGTAAACCGGACTGAAGACTGTCTAGTGTTTCGGTCAACACCTGGCTAAGACCAATAGGTTCTATAGTCAACCCACGAGGTAATTCACCAAGTGATTGAATGGCTGCTTTTACATCTCGTGTTGCTGTGCCAAGATCTTTGTCTTTAAGATTTGCTGTTACAGATAATACAGGCATAGCGCCGAGGTTGTCTGTCTCTCCGTATGTAGTGTCAGGTTCTATTGTAGCAACGTCACTTAATATGGGACGTGAAGAATTTTTTAACAATGGTATCTGGCCGATGTCATCAACGCGTGTCATTTTATTTTCAGGCACTTGAACTTGTACACCATAGCTGAGACCAGTACGTTCATCGAGCCACACATTTTTTTCAGTATAGCGTGATGATGAGGTTGATGCTACCAGCGAGCGGTTTACATCAGTCATATCAACACCCAACTGTGCTGCACGGATTCTGTCTACTTCAATTTTCAACGCAGGATAATGAATGGATTGAGCAATCTGAATATCCCTGAGATAATCTATCTTTTGTAATTCCTTTATCAGCTTATTGGCATACGCTTCATTTTGTTTTTTATTACGACTGGAGAATCTCACTTCAACTGGCGTAGGCGAACCCTGGCTTAATATTTTATCAGTAAGCTCAATAGGCTCGAATGATACTTTAAGATCTGGAATTTCTGCTTTTAGTTTTTTTCTGAATTGATCTTTCAACTCATCCATGTTAACATGATAATCTTTATTCAAGCTTACCTGCAGAACTGATTCCTGCGGACCACCCATGAAAAGATAAATAGGACTGATCGAAAATAATCCCGGGTGCTGACCAACATACGCTGAGCTGATAGCAATGTTATCTTTGCCAACCATCTCCTCAAGTATATGAACCGACTTCAATAATTTTTGTTCGGTTCGTTCAATACGCGTTCCGTCCTTAGCACGCAAGCGTACTTGAAACTGTCCTGAATTTACTTTTGGTAATACATCACGCCCAATGCTGTGCAATAACAATACTACCAGGCTTATACCAACAATTGCATAAATACTCACAACAAGTTTTCGCCTGGGCATTAAGCGTTGCAAGAATTCAAGAAACCTGCGCTTAAACTTTTCGAAGCGACTTACTTTGCCATCGTGATTGAAGTCAGATGGATCAGTGCTATGTTTTTTAGCATGATCCCTCATGATCCAGTTGGCAAGTACGGGAACAAAAGTTTGTGATAACAGATAGGATGTTACCATGGAAAAACCAATAGCAAGTGCAAGCGGCAAGAACAACGAACCTGGTATACCGCTCATGGAGAATGCTGGTGCAAACACAGCAAGAATACAAAACAAGATCAGTAATTTTGGGAACGCTATTTCTTTACACGCATCCCAGATAGCAAGTGCTTTCGGTTTGCCCATGTCGAGATGCTGGTGAATATTTTCTATTGTAACAGTCGACTCATCTACGAGGATACCAATGGCAAGTGAGAGCCCGCTTAATGTCATGATGTTGATAGTCTGACCAAAGAGCTGAAGAAACAACACGCCTGAAATGATTGATGTTGGTATTGTTAAAATCACAATCAATGCACCTCGAATGTCGCCTAAGAAAAACAATACCATTAAACCGGTTAGCACAGCACCAATAGCACCTTCACTAATCAAACTCTTCACAGCATTGATAACATACGTTGATTGATCGAACTCATACGTAAGCTTAACATCTTCTGGTAACTGACTTTGAAATTTCGGAATGTTCTTTTTCAGATTTTGTACAACCTCCCACGTCGAAGCATCTGCCGATTTGGCCACACTCATGTACACCGATCGTTTACCATTTACCTGGGCATAGCCTACCGTTATATCAGCGCCGTCTTCCACCGTGGCAACATCGCCGAGGTATAAATTCTGAACATCACCTTTGAACAAAGGAATCTTTTCAAAATCCTTAATATTTTTTATAGTCGAGTTAGTAGGTGTTATATAGTTGTAGTCGCCAACGCGCACGTTACCTGCAGGTGAAGGTTGATTGTTTACACGTAAAGCTTCTACAAGTTGATCAGGTGTGAGATTATGGGCCCGTAATAAATCAGGATCGGCCTTGATAACAATGGTGCGGATGTTTCCACCAAAAGGAGGGGAACCAACCAAGCCTGGTATAGTAGTAAATGCAGAGCGAACATAGATGTTGGCCATGTCAAGCAATTCATTGTTTGATCGCGTGGGACTGCTGAGTACGAGTTGACCAACAGGCAAGGTTGATGCATCAAAGCGTATAATGAATGGAGGATTAGATCCCGATGGAAAAATGGCTTGTGCACGATTGGAGAATGCACTGAGTTCTGCCGATGCCTGCGCCATGTTTGTTCCCGGATAAAATGTAATTTTCATCAGGGTGAGACCTTGTATGTTTTTGGTTTCAATATTT